>JAJCYJ010000924.1 GCA_029262975.1 Saprospiraceae bacterium | reverse complement strand
TGTGCAAATTTCAAATATGGTCTTACTTCAGTATATCCATGAGGAAATTTGTCATTAATCTCTTCTTCTGACATTTTTGGATCAATAATTATTTTTTCATCCTGTTGCCAATTGGCAGGGGTCAGGACTTGATGATGTTCATTTAGTTGAAGTGCATCCACGACCCTTATTATTTCATCAAAATTTCTCCCGACAGCCACGGGATATGTCAGTGTGAGTTTAATGAGTTTATCTGGCCCTATTACGAAAACCGACCGGATGGTGAATTTGGTGTTAGCGTATTGGTGTACCATACCATATAACTCAGCGATCTTTCTGTCCTCATCAGCAATAATGGGAAAGGATATTTTAACCTTAAGTGATTCTTCAATTTCTTTGATCCATGCCTGATGGCTGGACAAGCTGTCAACACTGAGGGCGACAGTTTTAACATTTCTTTGCTTAAATTGCTCTTTCAGTTTTGCCACCACCCCTAATTCTGTAGTGCATACAGGGGTAAAGTCTTCAGGATGAGAAAATAGAATACCCCAACTGTCCCCTAACCAATCGTATAGATCAATTATTCCTTGGGTGGATACTGCACTAAAATTTGGTGCTTTTTCACCTAGTTGTAATCTCATATTGATGCAAAAATTCAATAATTAGCTACAGTTAACGAAGTTACAGATACAAGTTGTAAATGATAAAACTGTGCGTACTCAATAGATAAAGGTATCAATAAATATACACGCCAGGGATTCATAATTAGCTCAGAAAAAATAACTTAGCATTAATGACAGATACAAATATTCTCGAATGGCAAGACGAACTAGCTCAACTAGCACTCTCTAATTCAATACTTCCAGTACTTTGGTTATCAAAGGAAGGCCGGTTGGTCAGGCACAATAATGCCACTCTGGAGTTTCTCAAGTATGCGTCCAAAGACTTAGAAGGGTTGACTCTTTTCGATATCAATGAGGAATTAACTAAAAAATCATGGAGGCAGATCTGGGTATCTGTATCCTCTGAGCAATCTATAACTTTTGAATCGCAACTAAATGACAGTGAAGGTCTTACCCGGCCAGTAGAAATGACATTAACTTCAGTTACAATCGGCACGCTACAATTATGTTGTGCTATTGCAGTGGACATCTCAGAGCGATATAATTTAAAGACCCGGTTGCAAGAAGCCAATCTCCTAATGGAAATGATTGTCAATGAGCGCTCCGAGGAATCTAAAAGAACGTTGGATGCATTACAGAAACGTAACGACGCATTTAACAGACTCCAGAACATAGAAGAAAGGAATAAGCTCATTCTCGACTCAGCAGGTGAAGGCATTTATGGACTTGATAACCAGGGTTTCACAACTTTTGTAAATGAGGCGGCCATTAAGATGGTAGGCTGGAAATTAGAAGAATTAGTCGGCAAATCGCAGCACAAATTAATACACCATACCAAGTCAGACGGAACTCCTTATCACGCAGCGGATTGCCCAATATATGAGGCATTCAGTGATGGCCAGGTGCACACGGTTGACAATGAAATTTTCTGGAGAAAAGACGGCACTTCATTCCCTGTAGAATATACAAGCACTCCTATAAAGAATGAAGCAGGAGAGATATCGGGAGCAGTAGTAGTCTTTAGAGATATTACTCAACGCCGGAAGGCAGAATTAGAAATTAAGGAGACAAACATCACTTTACAACAAACCCTCGAGGAGGTAGAAACCTTAAAATCTCATCTTGAAGAAGAAAATAAATATTTACAACAGGAAATAAATTTGACGCATAACTTCACAGAAATAATAAGTCATAGTAAAAAATTCAAAAAAGTATTGTCTCAAGTTGAGCAAGTGGCAGTCACAGGGGCCACAGTTCTCATCACTGGAGAATCAGGTACGGGTAAAGAACTAATTGCAAGAGCTGTACATAATTTGAGTAAGAGAAAAGATCGCACTTTAGTTAAATTAAATTGTGCAGCATTACCGGCAAATCTAATCGAAAGTGAATTATTCGGACACGAGAGAGGTGCATTTACAGGAGCAATAAACAGAAGAATTGGACGATTTGAATTAGCTGATGGAGGAACCATTTTTTTAGATGAAATAGGAGAACTCCCGATAGAACTACAACCTAATTTATTAAGAGTATTACAGGAAGGAGAGTTTGAACGATTGGGTAGTTCAAGAACTTATAAAGTCGACGTACGGGTAATTACTGCAACAAATAGAAACCTGGTTGAAGAAATTGAAAAAGGAAATTTCCGTGAGGATTTATATTATCGTCTTAATGTATTTCCTATATGGGTCCCACCCTTAAGAGAAAGACCTGAAGACATTCCATTATTAGTCAATCATTTTAAATCCAAATTTGAAAATCGACTTGGTAAAAAAAGTGGGATGATCACAAAAAAAGTCATGGATAATCTCTTGAACTATCCATGGGGTGGAAATGTAAGAGAATTGGAAAATGTAATTGAAAGAGCTGTTATTATTAGTCGCGGCAATAAGCTTGACCTAGGAGATTCTTTACCAAAAACCTTTGGTACCGCAGAAGAAAGAAGATTACTGACTTTAGAAGAAAACGAACGAAATCATATCTTGAAAACCCTGAAATTAACTACCTGGAGAGTTAGTGGAGAAAAAGGTGCCGCTAAATTACTCGGCATAAATCGAACTACACTTGAGGCAAGGATGAAAAAATTAAATATTCGACGTCCATAGGCCAGCCAATATTTCATCTTTTTGCCAATATATTGGCATATGGTTTATTATATAGTATTTTATTCATATATATATTATATTATATTTCAACATGTTACAATTAAATCAGAGTTTGGCACGCCCATTGCCTTAGATTTAGAGACAAAATAGTAGTTCACTCAAACTAAAACTCTAAATATGAAATTCTTAAGATCCCTTCCCGGTCAATCAATAGGCTCAACAATTGAAAATAACACATCAATACAAGATGTAAATACGAGCAACAACGTTGATGCAAGCACGAATAATTACGCACAACTAGAAAGCGGGTTTCTGGCATTTGAAGAAAACCTTTTAATAGACGGGTTTTCTGTATGTGAAATCACAAGTATAAAGCAAGCAATTATAAATGATTGGTCATTTTCCCGGGAAAATTACTATCAGCCGGCTGCATAATTCTGTCTTGATCGCCACCGAGTGAAGCCCCTAATAGGTGAGTAAAATTATGAAATTGAGTACTCTCTCCACTAAGAATAATATTAATACCACTCAATATTATAATTATGCCTTCAACTATAGTACGATCAAAAGAAGTATAGGCAGTAGAAGTTGAATCAGTTTCTCAATTCAGTGAAGCCATATTTCAATAATATCAGTAGGAGAGAATTCTGCCAATACCAATAAAGAACTCAAGGAAGAAATCAGTAATGACTGACCAATGCCTTACTAATTCATGTCAACAATTTTAAATACCTGATTAGAAATCTGGACTAACGATCCACCATGAAATATTCAGGAAAATACTAACAACTAAATAATTATAAAAATGAAATATTACAAAATTCTATCGCTCTTAGCACTGGCATTATTCACCTCCAATTTGCTAATATCGCAAATCACTGAGTCGACAAGTACTCATGATATCACTTCTCCAAAAATTTCGAAGGTCCAACCATATCATGACTTAGCTGAATCTAGTAGGGCAGTCATGAGTTATCCGACGCTTCATAAAACCATAGATGTTAATGGGGTAGAAATATTCTACAGAGAGGCAGGGTCAAAAGAAAAACCAACTATTTTGTTATTGCACGGATACCCAACCTCCTCCCATATGTTTCGAAATTTATTAGAAGATCTTTCTGACGATTATTATTTGATAGCACCAGATTATCCAGGATATGGAAATAGTGAGCAGCCTCCTATAGATTCATTTGATTATTCTTTCAATAATATGGCTCTGATGATCGAAGAAATGTTAGATCAATTAGAAATCGATAAGTTCAGTATTTACTTGATGGATTATGGTGCTCCAATCGGCTATAGAATTGCCGCTAAATATCCTGAAAGAGTGGAGTCGCTAATCGTACAAAACGGAAATGCCTACGATGAAGGATTAAGAGAATTCTGGATTCCTATTAAAAAATATTGGAATGAATATTCGACAGAAAACGGACATGCATTGGAAGGATTTCATTCCCCAGAAGGACTGAAATGGCAATATACCCACGGAGTTCAAAATGAAGAAATGATCAGCCCCGATAACTGGTCAAATGATTTAAAACATCTTACAAGATTAGGAAATCCGGAAATTCAACTGGCCATGTTTTATGATTACAGAACAAATGTCCCTTTATATCCAAGCTGGCAAGAATACTTTAGAGAGCACCAACCTCCGACCTTAATAGTATGGGGAAAAAATGATTATATATTCCCGGCAGAAGGTGCATTCCCTTATAAACGAGATCTGAAAAATGTAGAATTTCACCTCCTGGATACCGGGCACTTTGCCCTTGAAGAAAAAGGAAAGGAGATAGCCAACTATATCAGATTGTTTTTAGAAAAACAGAATATTCAATAAACAAACCGACCTGACAAACTTCTATGGTGGTCTGCAGATTTCAGTTACTGCCTGAAGGCTTGATTCTAATTCGAATCGAAAACACACTTTAATAATTAATTCTCTAATACACATTAAAATGAAAAATCTAGCAATTATTATCATTTGGCTCACGGCCATATTCAGTACATTCAATGCCCATGCACAGTTACCTGATCCAGGGTTTGTGATTGATAATACAACAGCTATCGTCATTACTGATCCACAAAATGATTTCTTAAGTCCTGGAGGAGTTACCTGGGCACTCGTAGGGGAAAGTGTACAATCGAATGGTACTGTGGAAAACCTGGAAACACTATTTAAATTAGCAAAAGAAAACGGAATACCAGTATTCATTTCGCCCCATTATTATTATGAGCATGATCACAAATGGAAATTTGAGGGAGCCCTGGAGTTGGCTATGCATTCAATGGGAATGTTTGACAGGGGAGATCAATTGAACAATGAAGGTTTTACAGGATCGGGAGCAGATTGGCTCGAGCGCTACAAGCCATACATAGATCAGGACTATGTAACAGTGGTAGGGCCGCACAAAGTATTTGGACCAGAACAGAATGACCTGAGTCTTCAAATGCGCAAGCAAAAAATAGACAAGGTGATTCTCGCAGGAATGTCAGGTAACCTGTGCGTAGAGGCGCATATGCGCGAATTAATGGAAGATGGCTTTGAAGTTGCTATCGTGGGTGATGCTACTGCTTCGGCCATCATTCCCGGACTGGACGGCAATAAGGCCGCGCAGACCAATTTTAGAATGATTTCAAGTCATGTATATAAAACTTCTGAATTATCTGATGCCCTGGCAAATGCAAAGTCAGTGGAAAATTTAAAATAAAGAGCAGATGTCTATCGGGTTGATTGAATCCGATAGACATACTACAGGGTCTGTGATTTATATTCATATCAACATTCCCCAGTCATAGCTGAATACTTCTGAAGGCTACGGCAGACTATGCCTGTAATTACAAAATACATTGGCAAATGTACAATCAAGTAGCAAACACTAATATCAAAACATTATTATAATTAGAAAAAATGAAATATAATTCAGTTATAAAATCAAATAGTCTTTTAGAAACCAAGACTGTTACATTACAAGAATCCAAACTGAAAATCCGGTATGCAGAATTAGGCTATCATGGCAATCCACCTATCTTGCTGCTACATGGAGTGCCAGAGAACCTGCATGGATGGTATGCTGTTGCCCCTCTTCTATCAGAGTCATATCATGTCTTCGCTATTGATTGGCCTGGATTTGGAGGAAGCGATTCTTTTCAATCGTCTGAAGACTATACATCCCGAAAATTTGCTACCGTTATACTTGATTTTCTAAACACTCTTAATATTCCTCAGGTAACTCTAATAGCTACAGATATAGCACTGCTTCCCGCTTTTCTTTTAGGCTTAGAATATCCGGACCGTGTTTCCAAAATAGTAGTTATGGATGGGATACCATTTCCCCGACCCCAATATTCTTCATGGGAGCTGAAAGCATTTACCAGGAAAGGTTCGATTGTGGCAAATGCATTGGTGCGCTGGTTTCCATCTGTAACCGCACTTCTTTCTTACTCAAAAGGATTTTATAACGGGCATTCCATACCCGTAGAAATCCAACAGGAATTTTTAGTTGATATCAGGAAAAAGAGCACACAGGATGCCTTCTTATCATATTTTCAGAATTTCCATATTGGGCAAAAATATTTTGAACAACATGGCCAGCATCTCTCAATTCCCGTATTAGTAGTATGGGGGAAATATGACCGATTTATTAATGTCAGGCTAGCACATGAAATAATCGAAAAACTACCTAATGCCAAATTGGAAGTGATAGACCGATCGGGACATTATGTGCACATGGATAAGCCTCACGAGTTAGTGAACCACATTCTAAAATTCTTCAAAGAACATTCTTTTTTCGCAGTAAATTCAAAGAAACACAAGGAGTTCGCTCTTTAAAATAAACAGTTAAACTTTCAGAAAATGAAAAACACTAAAGCAACATATAATAAACAAGTCATGCATCTTATTAAAACTAACTGGTTAAGTAAAATGGCCTTCGACAGCCAAATTGATAATCATGTCGTTCGGATTGACACAAATGGTCTGATGGGAGATGACTCAGGACCCAGTCCAAAGAAATTACTATTATCCTCCCTGGCTGGATGTACAGGTATGGATGTAGTCGCTCTCCTTAAGAAAATGAGGGTACCATTTTACGGATTTGAAATGGAAATCGAAGCAGACCTAACAGAGGAGCATCCCAAAATCTATTCTGATATCAGGTTGATCTACCGTTTTTACGGCATTGATTTGAACATAGAAAAAGTAGAAAAAGCTGTTCGGCTATCTCAGGAGAAATATTGTGGTGTCAGTGCAATGTTAAAGAAGAGCAGCAATATTTATTACAGTATTGAGTATGTCAAAACACCAGAAACTGTTTAAGTAGTATCAATGGCAAATCTGAATGTTATGGAAATGAAACATCCGCTACCCCCTTTTACAAAAGAAACGGCCATTCGTAAAATACAAGCCGCGGAAGATGCCTGGAATAGCCGAAATCCAGAAAGGATCGCTACCGCCTATTCGACAGACTCTCAATGGCGCAACCGTACCGAATTCCTCAGTGGGAGAAACGAAATTATAGCATTTCTACAATGCAAATGGGAAAAAGAATTGGATTATAAATTGAAGAAATCCTACTGGTCTCATTCGGACAATAGAATAGCTGTAAGGTTTGAATATGAATGGCAAAATACCTCTGGACAATGGTATAGGGCTTATGGGAATGAGAATTGGGAATTTGACAAAAATGGACTTATGACAAAAAGGTATGCCAGTATTAATGACATGCCTATTTCGAAAAAGGAGAGATGTTTGCTCTAAATTAAAAATATTACATAAGTCATGGATGTTAGAAAACGCGAGCGAAATTATAAATAGATGCCCTTAGAATAGATACGGAATTTGATAAGCTTCTAAAAATAATTAGCATAGATGATAATCAGGAATATCTGCAAAAAACTAAATCTAATTATTCAGGAAAAGTCCTGTAATTTGATACTGTGATGGTAGTTATTAGTTTATCTAAGTCATTAAAAATCCTTCTTCAGCGACAACTGTCGAATACTCAAGAGCGGTATCAGTACCCAGATAAACAGAACACCAATAGCAATCGTCATCCCCATTGTACTCCCCAGAAACTTTTGAAAGACCGCTCCTGTATAACCCATCAATGCAGACACATCTAATTTTAACAAAATTAAGATCCTTGATAAATCAATAGGGTTAAACATAGAAACCGAAATGGCTAGTTTCTCTAATGGATAATCACTAAATATAGCCAGAAGCAGTAATAGTATGCCATCGTAAATTACTGCCAGGAATAGCCATATAAAAATGGCCAACCCAAAGCCTTTTATTTTATTTTGAAATTTTAAAGCAATCAAAAAACCTATGCCGGCAAATATCATGGAAAGTATTACGCCTACAAGCAAAAGAGTCAGATAATTAAATATCTCCTCAGACATAAATATTCCATAAAACAAAAATGGCACGCCTACACCAATGAGTAAACTTAATGATAGCGACAAGGCCACTCCCAAATATTGGCCTATAAAAATCTCAGATCGTCGAATAGGCTGGGATAAGAGCAATTCTATAAATTCACGCGAATTATAATAGAAGATAACACCAAAAATTAATGCTATCAAAGGAACCAGGGTAAGTATGACATTCATCAATGTTATGATCACCTTGCTTATATCCGCATTCAGGGTAAATAAAGCCAATGTCAAAAGAGCATAAAATGCACAATACACCAATGTCCACCGACTTCGCATCAGATCGAAAAAACTGTACTTTAGAATTCTAATCATGTTCTGCTTTTATCATTGGAACTAAAATCTCATCTTTCCTGGAATGGCCGTTGGTATGTCCTAGTTTAGGCATACCGCTCAAAACTTTTGCAATCGCACGTTCTAATGTATAAGAACCATATTCTTTTTTGATTTTTTGCGGGTGCCCACTGAAATAAATTTTTCCGTCAAGAATAAAGATTACCTCATCAGCCATCTCCTCCACAAAACTCATGATGTGCGAAGTAATTAATATTGTTTTCTTTTTTCCTCGCTCCTTCAATATTAAATCTTTCAATCTTATTAAAGAAAGTGGATCCAGCCCAACCGTTGGTTCATCTAATAAAAGATAAGGACAGTCAAACATTAAAGCCTGAACGATATTCACTTTTTGTCGTGTACCCCCAGATAAATATCCTAATCTTTCATTGATAAAAGGTCTTAATTCAAAGTAGTCAAGCAATGTATCACATGAAGCATCTGATTGTCTCAGCTCCCGGATCATATCTAACAATTCGATGACCTTTAAATTTTCAGGAAATCGTGCGATCTGTGGTAAGTAACCTATCTTATTTCTGTAATCACAATTATTTTTTATATCCACATCATCAACCAATATTTGCCCACTATCCGGAATAACCATGCCTAAAAGGGATTTCATTAATGTTGTCTTTCCGGAACTATTTGGTCCGAGAACTGCTGTAATATGGCTTTGCTTAAAATCCATATCCAGTCCCTTAAGAACCTGATTCTTTCCAAAGGTCTTATACAATTTCTTCACTGAAATCATAGTGTCTTTTTTCTATATTTAGTCATAACTGGTCTATTGTCCATTACATTCTTTGGTGTGAAAATGGGGCTTACTTTTTCAGAAAAATTAATCAGATCTACAAAAAGACTCCTCATCAAGATCATCGACTCAGGTGTCTTATCAACTATATAATTAAAAAGCTTTACAGGTCTGTATGGAATGTCACCAATACCATTTTTATCCAAATCATATCCGGTGTATGCACTCCAATAATTTCCATCGAAAAGGTTGTCATTGCTATTGTGCTTTACGGATAAGTCAAATGTATTAGAGATAAAATTATTCTCTGAGATGTTATTATCAAGACATCCTCCTGATATCTTAATGGCCCATCCATTCTGCTTAAAGTCATTGTGCTTATAATTTATCCTGGTAGAACTTTCCACAAATATACCCATCGTGTTTTCCTGAAATACATTATTCAGTATCTCCGCATCATAAATCTCTTTTAAGAGCAATCCATATGAGGACTTACCCCAATTGTATTCAAACGTGTTCTCCCACATATTGATTTTTTTAGAAAACATGACAGCCACGCCCGCCCCATTATTCGAAAATCTATTGTTGAAATAGTCGTCATTATTGGAAAACATAAAATGCAATCCATATCTAAGATTTTGACGGCTCACGTTTTCTTTAACTAAGCTATTATCTACAAATTCAAAATATATACCATCTCTGTGCCGGCTCACTGTATTAGCAGAAATAAGGATATTTTTGCAATACCAGGCATGAATAGCATTTCCTGAAGACATTTCTTCTTTTGCATTGCCAACAACAATATTACCGGAGACCTCACCATCCCTGGAATGTTCTAAATAGATACCAAAAAAAGTATTGAAAAGATGATTATTGATGATCTTGAAATCCCGGCTCTTTCTGACTCTAATGCCAGCCCTGTCTTCTACATAACTTGTACCCACATTTTGAATTGTTAATCCTTCGATCGTGACGTTATTGGCAACGACAGTAATTATTTCTCCCTGGTCTCCCCCATCTATGATTGATCCATCAACGCCTCTTATTGTAACAGATTTGGAAATTACAATTCCAAACTCATAATAAATACCCTTTTGTACAGAAATTATATCACCATTATCTGCATCATCTAAAGCGCCTTGTAATGTCGTGAAAGCACATGAAGGACATACAATAATCTCCCTACCAGAAAGATAAAAGGCGCTCGTTAAAAAATAGAAAAATGCAATAATTCTAAGGTACATAAGGATTACTTCTGAGGTGGCAATAATACTTTGTCAATCACATGTACAAAACCGTTAGATGCTTTAACTGTACCTAATATTTTCCCACCGTCTACAGTCGTTACTCCATCTTCAGTTACAACTTTGACTTTATCTCCTGTTGCCTGGCCGATACCCATGACACCGCGTATATTATTAGCATCATATCCTCCAGGAGCAGCATGAAATTTTATAATTCTGGCTAACGTTGCTTTATTTTCAGGTTTTAATAAATCATCCAGTGTTCCCTCAGGTAGTGCTGCAAAAGCCTCATTGGTAGGTGCAAATACGGTCAATGGGCCAGCATTAACGAGAACATTTTCAAGTTCTGCAGCCTGAACTGCTGCTACTAAAGTCGAATGATCTTTTGACCCAATTGCTATTTGCAATATATTCTTTTGCGAAAGGCCATCATCAACTGCTGACTGTCCCTGAAGGTTTACATCAGATGAATTAACCTGGGGCGAATCCTGGCCTTGCGGGGCACAAGAAAGCAGTATTCCAAATGTAAAAACCACATACATCATTTTAACTAAATCTTTCATTATTATATTTTTATAGGTTTGTTAATTTTGAACTAAAACGCATTTTTAATTCATTCCAATCATACACTTCTCCACCTTTACTGTTAGCAATTTTTTCAGCTGCGGATTTACTTTCAAAAGCTGATAAGAAAGCACCCATTGGACTTGGAATTGCATCACTGATCAGGAAATAACTGGATGGCCCATCAATTAACGAACCAGGATTATTATAATCATTGACCAGGATAAAACTGTAATTTTCTGGTGCTCCCTTTAAGAGGTGTGGAACAAGGCATTCAATAGCATCATATTTGTACACCTTCCCTTTAAGTGTCACTAGTTCTGCGGCATGTTGCTTGTCAACAATCGTCATCTTACAATACTGACACATATCACTGCCATACTCTATTGCCTTAGGCGACGGAGTGCATGAGAGTATCAGGATGAAGCTGAGACCCAATAGAATCTGATTTTTCATTTAATCCAATTTTTAATTTTAATCTCCACGCAATGAGCGAAAACAGAATAGCAAATGCAGCCATTACACCACTTATATGCGGGAGTGAAATGGCCGTGAAATTTATAATTTCTTTTATACCAAAAAGTGGTGGCTGAAACGAAGCGCCAGGTATTTTGATAGGGGCATTTTCACTTAAGTTATGACCATAATCATATTCCCATAAATAGAAATCATATATCCCAAGACATGAAACAAGAATCAAAAGTGCACCCCAGAACAAAAATAATTTTGCCTTATTTAACCATGCAAAGAGAAAAGACATGGCTATAAACCCATATACTATATATGGAAAATATTTGAGCTCAGGAATCGAATCCGGCTCGATAAATTTCATACCAATATAATGATTAAGAATATTGATATTTTGAATAGTTGATGGTGTATCTCCGCCTAATTTATTGATATATATAAACATCGTAATCCCTTCTGGATATTGCGGAGCGATTAGTGTAATTCTCCACATTGGGAAAATAAACAGTCCGATCAACAATAATCCCGAAATCAACATTAATATTCTTGGAATATTTTCTTTCATCGATGATTTTTTAAAAGAGAGGAAGAACGATTTTCTTCCTCTCTCCGATTTCGATTTTATAATTTACTGTACAGGTTCTTCTTCGCCCAAATTCCAGGCAAGGTCAATATTTGAATTGCTTGGTGATACTCTTATATATCCTTGCATTTCCTGGTGAAGTGCAGAACAGAAATCCGTACAATAGAATGGATATACTCCAATCTTTTTAGGATGCCATAATAAGGTTTCGGTCTGACCAGGCATGATGAGCAATTCTCCATTATTGGCACCCATTACGGCAAATCCATGAGGGACGTCCCAATCCTGTTCTAAATTTGTAACATGAAAATACACTTTGTCTCCCACTTTAACTCCCTCAATATTATCAGGTGAAAAATGGCTTCGAATAGTGGTCATGTACACGTGCACATTATTGCCTGATCTTTCCACTCTTGTTTCTTTCTCTCCCATTGCACGGAACGGATGCTGGTTATCCTCTAAAGCGAAAAACTTCTTGACTTTAGGCACGATCCTGTCGGCTGAAATGCCCTGGGCATAGTGTGGTTCTCCCATTGTTGGAAAATCCAATAACAGTTTTATTTTATCACCGGATATATCATAGAGCTGAGCAGAATGACATAGCTCCGGGCCAGTAGGCAGATATCGATCTTTTGTTATTTTATTCAAAGCAACCAGGTATTTTCCTTCTGGTTCCCTGGAATCCCCTCCAGGTATCATCAAGTGACCTATTGAATAGAAAGAAGGTGCACGATCCAATACTTCCCAAGTACCCAATTTCCATTTAACAACTTCAGATGAGATAAAAAAGGAAGTGTATGCATTTCCTCTGCCGTCAAACTCTGTATGCAATGGTCCTAATCCCGCTTCAGGGACGACACCGGCTACTACGTCTTCAAATTTTAATACCGGAATACCTGCTTCCATTTTTTCATAACTCTCATTCTCAATTGCCTTGAGCATTTTTGTAAATGAATGGACGGTCAAATCTGCAGATAACTTTCCATTACCAACGATATATTCACCCGTTGGATCTACATCCACTCCATGAGGAGATTTTGGAGTAGGCAAAAAGTAAATAAGGCCAGGGCAATCTTCAGGGGTTAAAATCCTTACAGTTTTTTTCATCGTCGAAGTCGCCATATGAGTTTCATCACTGTATTCATTATTGGCATAATTAGCTGGCACTTCTTTGAATTTCCCTTGCTTTATATACTCCTCAGCTTTTTTCCAGTTTACGGCTGCGATATAATCCTTATCATTTTGAGAAGCGTTGACTTCCAGAAGCGTAGATTTCAATTCTGTATTGTAGGTTGTGAAGAAAGTCCAACCGTGAGATTTACCCTTTCCAGAGTGGGCTAAATCATAATCAAATGCCGGTAATAGAATTTGAAATGCTATATCCATATCACCATCATCAGCTACACTGATGTACGTAAGCATGCCACTAAAATTCTCAGCATAAGAGTTAATGGCAACATCTTGTTGAGGATATGGAACGCCAAATCGTGTACCAGCGACTATGTACTCAGTATTCTCCGTGGTAAATGGAGAGCTGTGGTTGCCTCCACTATTAGGAATCTCCATAATTTCCGCCGTTTCGAAAGTCGTTAGATCTATTCGAGCTACTCGAGGTGTATTATTACCATTGATAAATATCCATCTACCATCAGTGACACCATTCGTTTGTGACAATTCAGGATGATGTGCATCATCCCATGGGATAAATCCATGTGAAGTATTTAACATGGGTTTGGTTTCCTCATTAAATCCATAACCTTTCTCTGGGTCAACAGAAAAAACAGGAATAATGCGCAGTAGTCTTCCAGATGGAAGGCCGTGTACGCCTATCTGACCACTAAATCCACCAGACATAAATGCATAAAATTCATCATATTCTCCAGGTGCCACATACACCTGTGATGCCACATCTCCGGATAAAACGCCAGATCTCGTATTGGCTGAAGGCGCATTGCAAGATGCTGCGATCAATAGTCCAAATGCGATCAGCATTGAAAAGGACAAAACACTTTTAAGGTTTTTCATATTATATATTGTTATTTCGTCATTAATAGTTTTCTGATAAAACTTTGTACAAAAGTGGTACTCCGGATAATAACAGCAGATGATATAAATCATGAACATATGTGACCTATATCACGCCCGAGAACAATGGCACTCTGACTTTCTACACTAATTTTGCCGTTGATGAATCTATATCATCTTTGAAAAAATTCTAAAATGAAAAAGACACTATTAATCGTTACAACCTTTATAATTATAATGGCTTGCGGTGGAGGACCCACTGAAAGACCGGCCAATTCCAGTAAAGCCAAGAAAGAAGAGCCTAAACCAGCTAATGACAAAGGAATAGGTGAAATCACACATGTAGACCTAAATGATCCGTTGGATGCGTCAATGGTCGAAAAAGGAAAGGGGATTTATGAATTAAAATGTTCAGCTTGTCATAAGGCTACCAGTCAAAGAGTGGTCGGGCCGGGATTCGCTGGTGTCACGACGAGGCGAACTCCCGAATGGATCATGAATATGGTTACGAATGTTGAAGTCATGCTTGAGCAGGATCCCGAAGCACGAGAATTATTGAAACAATGCCTCGTAAGAATGCCCAATCAAAATCTCACAATGGAGGACTCAAGGAATGTACTTGAATGGATGTATGAAAATGATAATACTTCAAATTAAAGGAGATCCTCCAAAAAATTATTCATAAGCTAGTCAATGACCGATTCTTCCAAATGGTTTAAAATTACTGTTTTAAACTTTTTTATTGCGGCTTGTTATGGGTTATTGATGCGTTATGCATTTGTAGCCGAAATAAATTGGATAGATTTTAGAAACCTTATGCATGGCCATTCCCATGTGGCTATGCTGGGTTGGTTATATCTTGCGTTGTACCTATTATTTATTCAATATTTCATCAAAGAAAACAGGCACAAATCCTATTACACAGTACTATTTATACTTACAGAGATCACTGTAATAGGGATGGCTATTTCATTTCCTATCCAGGGGTATGGTCCTATTTCTATTGCATTATCAACCTTGCATGTATTCTTCTCTTATGCCTTTATCATTCGTTTTATTCTTGATCTTAGAGAAACACCGATTAATGGCAGTCAGTCTGCACTATTAGCAAAGACTGCTTTGTATTTTATGTTTCTGTCCACACTGGCTTTATTCGCTATGGCGCCCATAATGATGATGAATTTGAAGGCTTCTAATTTATATTACATGGCCGTTCAGTTTTTCCTTCATTTTCAATTTAACGGCTGGTTCATATTTGGTGTTCTTGCTATATTTTTCAAATTACTGGAAGATTGGAAGATCATTGTCTCCAGAAAAAAATTTAGAACTTTCTATTGGACCATGGTAATTTCATGTATGCTCTCATATGCTATGGCTGTAACCTGGTCTAACCCTTCTGCATTTCTTTTTATGTTAAACAGTATTGGTGTCCTAATTCAGTTATGGGCAATACTTGTATTTATGCAACTTGTACAGGAAAATTATCAACAAATACAAGTACATCTTGATAAAAAAATATTAATTCTTTTATCTCTTTCCTTTGCATCTTTTGTCATCAAAATAGTCGTTCAATCTGCAGTTGTCATTCCTTTCATTGCCCGTATATCATATACTATAAGAAATTATGTGATTGGATTTATTCACCTGATATTATTAGGCATCATCACATTTGCAATTTTCGCATTTGCCGCAAACATCAAGTATCTTAAATTAGAAAAAAAGATGACGATTGCAGGGATCTCTATTCTTGCTTCTGGCATTGTCCTCAGTGAGCTTATAATTTTTCTGCAAGGCACATTATTATGGGCATCATGGGGTTTTATGCCATTTTATTATGAACTTATCTGTATCGTCTCCGCTTTAATGCCGTTGGGGATCGTCATGATATT
>JAJCYJ010000923.1 GCA_029262975.1 Saprospiraceae bacterium | reverse complement strand
GAAAATAAACTAGTAGGAAGAAATCAAAATTAATCTTTGCCCCACAAATTTTTACTACTTCAATATTTTACTACAAAATAGATCAAATGACTCGACCTCTACTGGTTTTATTTTTTACCTTATTGACGGCCACGATTTATGCACAATTTGGAAATTTTGGAAATTCCGCTCCAAAAATAAAAGGTAAAGTATCAGGAATCGTAATTGATTCTCTTGCTAATATCCCTGTCAGTTTTGCGACTATATCTATGCGCAAAGCTGGAAGAGATAAAATAGTCAACGGCACCCTTTCGGAAGAAGATGGCAGCTTTTCATTCGTGGATGTGACACCGGGTCTTTATGATTTGGAAATTTCATTTATAGGATATGCTGCTATAACAATAGATTCTGTTGAGACTTCAGGGAAAAATCCTGATAATAATTTAGGCACAGTGTTTATCTTTCCTACAGATTATCTTTTAGATGAAGTAAAGATAACAGCACAACGTGCCCTGATAGAAAACAGGGTGGATAAAATTGTATTCAATGCCGAAGATGATACTTCCATCGCAGGCGGAGATGCAACTGAAGTTCTTCGTAAGGTTCCTTTATTATCTGTAGATCTTGATGGAAACGTATCATTGAGAGGTTCGTCTAATGTAAAAATTCTTATTAATGGTAAGCCCTCCGGGATGTTTTCATCCAATGTTGCAGATGCACTTAAAATGTTTCCTGCTGATCAAATTAAAAAAGTAGAAGTTATTTCTTCTCCCGGAGCAAAGTATGACGGAGAAGGAAGTGCAGGTATTATCAATATAATTACAAAAAAGGAAAATGTTGAAGGTGTTGCAGGAACGATTAATGCTTCAGGAGGTAATCGACAGAACAACGCAAATGTCACCTTGAATATCGGAAAGGGGAGGTTTGGTTTTACTACTAATGGATCTGTGTTTTACTCATTACCTGCAGATGCGACCAATTCCTTTATACGAACTTCTGATGCTGGCGCTACATTATATTCTCTTCAAGGTACGACGAATACTTCTCGATTGGGATTTAATGGATCTGCCAGTGCTTTTTATGACTTCAATGCATATAATTCGATAAATGCTTCTGCAACTTTCAGGGGATTCGGATTTGATCAAAAGGGGCAGTCTGCGGGAGATTTTGGACTTTTCACTTTTGACAGGGATTCAGAAGGTGATAACCTGTTTAGTGGATATGATCTAAATCTTGATTACACCAAAAAATTTGAGTCCAAAGAAAAGCGTGAGTTAGTTTTTGCAGGACAGTTATCCGGAAATATTCAAAATCAAAATAACCTGGTAGAAGATATTCTTCCGGATGGATCGATTTTCAGGAATGACGACATCAAGAATGAAGGAGATAATGTAGAACTGACAGCCCAAATTGACTTTGTCGAACCTATAAGTGAGGGCACTAAATTAGAGACCGGTGTAAAGACCGTAATAAGAAATATTGATAGTGATTCAAGATTTGTACCCGACCTCGGGCGATCTAATTTATTTAAGTACGACCAGAATGTTTATGCCGCTTATGCATCGCTCAACTTTGTGGTCGGAAAATTGAATTTTGTCACAGGGTTGAGATATGAAAGAACGGATATTAAAGGTGATGGAAATGAGCAGAGTCAGAAATTTAGTAATGGTTATGATAATTTTCTGCCAAATATCGCTGTCTCAAGGGCATTCAAGAATTTTCGAACACTTAAACTGAGCTATAGTCGGCGCATAGAGCGTCCAAGTTTATTTTATATCAACCCATTCAGAAACCTTTCGGATCTGGGCAATATTTCACAGGGAAATCCATCACTCAATCCAGAACTTGTACATCAGATTGAAATGGGTTATAACACCAATGTATTGGGATTTTCAATATTTGGGACAGGTTATTATAGAAAGTCTACTGAATTAATCGAGCAAATTACGAGTCTTGTCAATCCGTCTGAATTGGGTATTGATATCCCTGGCCAGGCCGAGGGACAAATATCTTTCACGACTTATGAAAATGTTGGCGTAAACAATTCGATAGGTGTAAATCTATTTACGTCCAAGACAATTGGAAAATTCACCTTTCGCGGAGGAGGAGATTTGTATAGTTATAATGCCAATGGAATAATTAATGGACAGGAGGTTTCTAATAGTGCTCTGAGTTATCGCCTATTCACAAATGGTGATTTTAGTTTTTCGGGCACTGTTAAAGCAGATTTCTTTGGATTTTTTCAAGCACCAAGATTTACGCTACAGGGAGAAAATCCATCATTTTCAATTTTTGGCTTCGGTCTGAGAAAGGAATTTAAGGATTGGAGTCTTGGTATTAGGGTCATTGAACCATTCAGTGCCAACAAATCATTTAATTCGGATATTAAAGGTGATGGCTTCAGACAAGTGTCCGAATTTTCGATACCCTTCAGATCTTTTGGAATTAATCTGAGATATAAATTTGGCAAAGTAGATTTTAAAGAACGCAAGAGTAAAGTTAAGAATACAGATGCCAAAGGTGGTGGTGATCAACAGCAAGGTGGTGGCCAACAAGGAGGAATCGGAGGATAGAATGATGTGTATCGGGTGAATTGATCCTGATGTTAGTTTATAGGAAATAAAAAAGCCTTTTTCACAATGTGAAAAAGGCTTTTTTATTTGAGTAACTCTTTATATCGAGCTAGTACTACTAGCTGTAATTTTTCTCTCTGTATTCCGCGTTCAAAATTTCATTACGCCGTTCGACAGAAGGCTTTGTAAAATTCTTTCTTCTACGGATTTCTTTAAGAAGTCCAGTACGCTGAAACTTTCGCTTGTATCTTTTTAGCGCGCGATCAATTGATTCTTCTTCTTTAACATTAATAATTAACATAGTTCAAATTAAGTCTTGATTCATATTAAGGGCCGCAAATGTAATACTTAAAGTGAAAGCAAGCAATAAGTGGATATAAAAAAAGCTGATCTCGTTATGGATCAGCCTTAAATCTTACTGTTACATGGGAAAAATGTAATTAGATCTTTGATTCGCTCATTAATTGATTACCAAATAACAAGACTATCATTGCAGAGATAGCAAATAATATCATGGGTTAATTAATTTGATTCTAAGATATTTGTTTTCAACTTATATGTCAAGTGCTACATTCTGTCTAAAACAAATAGTGGGCCAATAACCTGGTTACTGGCCCACTATAGAAGAATCATTCGTTAACCCTTAGGAGTAAACTCCCGATTTCTTGTTATCAAATCGCTGCAGCGTATTTTGCTTCAACATCATTCCAATTTATAATCCCCAAAAAGGCATTTATATAGTCGGGTCTTCTATTCTGGTAGTTTAGATAATAGGCATGTTCCCATACATCTAAGCCCAGTATAGGATAAACACCACAACCTATTCCCTGCATCAGTGGGTTATGCTGTATGGCCGTACAGAATATTTCGACTTTTCCTACTACTTGGTCGCTT
>JAJCYJ010000922.1 GCA_029262975.1 Saprospiraceae bacterium | reverse complement strand
ATTCGGGCAGAGTTTCTATAATCTTAGAGATTTCCTGTTTTAATTCCATGTTTAATGCATTTGTTAACAAGATAACGAATCTGATTCAGTTTGGGTTTCCTTTCCATGCTTGCCACCAACGGTTCAGCTATCCAGCGTATTTTTCTGTGTGGCGCCCGCGGCAGAAAATATGCTGTGATCAGCGTTTGTTGTGCGGCGTCTTTCTCATTTTAGCGGTTATCTAATCTAATACTTTCGCACTGATAATATATACGTTTTCTATCGGACGCCCATTATTATTTACTTTAACAACGGCTATAGAATCTACAACTGACATTCCGCTAATAACTTCACCGAATATGGTATAGTTTTGGTCAAGATGGGGGCTTCCCCCTAATGATTGATATATTTTTCTATGGTGTTCAGGAATAATGTAGGGTTCAAATTCAAACGATTTGGCCAGGGATCCAATGGTATCTTGGAGATTAACATATAGATCCCATTTTTCCTCTTCCACAACATTAAGTAAAGAATCTTTCCAAATTTTATTTTCATCAGCATGAATAAAATAGTGTTTCTGGAGCCATCCATTTATTCTCTTTTCATCAACAGCAAGTAGACTATCTGAGCGCATTCCCCTCTGGACAATATAAAATGAAAGTGATCCAGAAGCTCTTTCAATATTGTCAGTTCTGGCTGCGCCCAATGCGCCACGCTTATGAAATAATGTATTGTCAAATTCTCCAGGTATGGTATATTCCATTTTTCTAAATTCTAATGAATCCATTCTGGAGAGTTTCAAGCTATCATATTCTCCTGCTTGAACAACAAAGTTTTCTAATACTCTATGGAATATCATACTATCAAACATTCCCTCATTCACATTCTTTATAAAGTTATCGCGATGCCGTGGTGTTTTATTAGATAATTCAAGTAGTATTATACCATAAGTCGTGACCAGATCTACTCTGACAGATTCATTCTGGCTATACAAGACTCCAATCCTCTTAGAATGACAATTTAGTGCAGTTAATATGACAATAAGAAAAAGAAAGTATCTCATTATATCCAGTTTTATATAGTTAAAATAATATACCAAAAAAAAAATTATTTTCAGTAATGCTGATGACGCACAACGTCGGGGTATGCGACGTGCTGGAGCGTATGCGGAGGTGTGATCGACATAACCATTGTTATCTTTACGCCATCACCTTAGTTCTCTCTTTATGCTTGAAAAGAAAGCTCAGCTTTATAAGCTCTAAACAACTTATAATGAACATTTACCAATCTTGGTGACTTTCGCTTGTAGTGGTTCCACAAGATTTGCACCAGCGACGCCAGTTAACATGAGTATCTTCAAATACGCTATTCAAAGCTCCACAATCTTCACAATCTAAAACCTTATATCTCGATTGACTTCCATCATTGTATCGTTCTATCCAAGCGAAAGGTTTATAAGGAGGCGGCATTCTGTAAATAGATGTTATATAGATTTCAATTATCCACTTGCTCTTACAATTTGGGCAAATACAATCAAATTCAATATCTCTTTTTTTCTTTCTTTTAGATTTAGAGTTTATAGTAAACTTTGGAAATTTTATTCGAATAGGTTTCTTTTTTTTACAATTAGGACACCCATAGGGAAACTCTTCTTTATAAGTTTCGCTTGAATTTTGTCGTATCCAAAATTGCCACCATCTTTTGATTGGAATTTTTACAATTTTATTTTTCATTGGTACACTTTTCGTTTTGGAATTTACCTTTGGTGAAAGATAACGTTTTCGCGACATCCGTCGTACTGACGAAGGAAGCATGATCGTGATCGTCGCTTGTTAGCATCCGTATACTTCTTTTATTAGATTTCTATACAATTCAAAAACAATTATTCTTTTGATAAGATAGTCGTTGTGATTAATTTTGTTTTCCATAATTCCTTCCGCCATCACTTTTGGATTTACATATCCTACAGCTTGTCTTCTGTCGATGTAGGATAAAATATTCTCATCTTTAGAATTTAGCTCAATTAAAGAATTTACGAAGCTACTTTCCGATATATGTTTCCAATAACCTTGTTCTTTTACAAAATGAATTTTCTCTTCGACTGTTTCAACTCCAATTGCAACAAAATCTATCCAAGAAGTATCATGTTCTTGCGTAATTGTCATAATTATTGGCTCGTCCGAAAATTGTTCGTCGTCTCCAATCTTATAATAGTTTGATGCATAAACACTATCATATTGTGTCTTTTCGCTTTTAAATTCTAAAGTAGAGAGTTCAAATTCCTTAATCAAATCGCATAATTTAGATGAATCATTTTGTTGAAATATTTGATTCCCATTTATTACATCATCTAGTAAATAATATAATTCTCCTTTATATTTTGTTTTGATTAAGTCATCATAGCTGTTGACCATTTTGGTTAAAATAGTCAAGTCATTGTCTGGCAAGAACTGATCAAACTGTAACTCAGTAGCATTTCGTGATGAGCAACTAACGAGAATGTAAATTGATATGTAGAATACTTTTTTCATTTATATGCTTGCCAACGTATCACTAATCGTTATGCCGATTATCATTCAACAATAACCCTTTTATCGTAATTGTCGATATATCCATTATAGCAGGTCGTCAATTGGTGATGGAATAGCATTCAATTCTGTCTTTGATACATGTGTATAAATTT
>JAJCYJ010000921.1 GCA_029262975.1 Saprospiraceae bacterium | reverse complement strand
GCATCGGAGGCAAGAATCGTCGTAAATGTTCCTTTGATATTATCTGATCCATAGATTTCCATATTCAATGTATCTGATAATATTACATCTGGTGTATTGATATCTACTGTACCAGTAGCTGCATTCACAACCACATCCGCTGACGCTCCTACTGTTGTACTACCTCCTGTAGCCGTTACCGTTACATCTGCTCCACTTGATGCATTTGTCGCTGTCGCCGCTGAGGTGATATTTGTATAATCAGCACTATAATTTGTCCCATCAAGATCAACAGTCGTTACATCTACATCTACACTATCTCCTGTAACCTGGAATACATTGATTCCTGAAAATGTCAAATCAAGATTCGCGCCCGTTAATGTCCTGTCTCCGGTTAAGGTTCCATTGTGTGTATATATTGTACTATCTTCCTGTGCGCCAAGAATATCATTGACATCTACATCCACAAGCGTTCCATCTGGTAGTACTCCGACTATTGTGCTAAATGATGCATCTGCATTCGAGATATCACCATAATAGGATGCGCTCAATATACCGGTAGTATCCATGAAGAAAATGCTATCTCTGGTACTGGACCTAAATTTAACTTGTTCAACTGCGTTGATTTGGATTATATCCTGGCCATCCTGTTGGATTGCCACTTGATCTCCATCAATAGTTATAAAGCCAGCATCTATCTCTACGCTATCAAGATTTGTAAATGTAAGTGTTTGCCCACCCCCATCTACGGTTCGGTCTTCATCCAAAGTCCCGTCCGCAAGGTAGAAAGTATTAGCTTCTAACATGGGTGTTAAGTCAACTGTGCCAAAGGTATCCAATCCATTAAAAAATGAAAGATCTGCTACAGTTGAACCTTGAATATCGAGTACCATTTTTAATGGCACCTCAAGAAGTTGTCCGTCATTCGTTATTCCAGCAAAAACATTTGAAGTAATTCCTCCAAGCATTAAAGTATCCTGAATATAGGGTGCAGCCCCAGTAGGTACAAACTTTCCAAGTCCATAACCATAAAGTTTTAGCATAATGGCGTCTACGCTGGGATTATGAGGATTTGATGTATGGGGATCATTGGTCCGACCGAGTTGTAATTGGTCAGTCACAATGAGAAGTGTATCAAGCCTTTTTATTTCTAACCAATGGTCCTGGCCCAATTCTAATTCGTCATCTCCAATTTTGACCTGCGCTGATGCAACATAAGCCATTAAGAGGCATACACTGGTGATTAGGACCAGTCGTAAAGCTTTCATTTGAGTAATATTTAAGTTAAGCAATCAAAAACGGGCATAGCTATACCCAAAGAGGTTCTAATGATTCTAACTTAAGTTGGTGGGTCTTAAAATTATAGGAACAGACAGCTTACTGACCTATTTGATGACAATGATAGAGAAAGTTTTTTATATATAAAAAATATATATGTGTTTTTTGTCTGAAAATGTGAAGTGATCTATATATACAAAAAAAAACCAAGGCAAATTGAACTGAACTTTGAGTAGGAAATCTAAATAGGTTCAAGATTCTACTATCTTTTCTCAAGATTGGTTTATTAGTCCGGTTCTATTGCCTTGGCTATCTTACAAATGTATATGGTTACCTACTGAATAAGCAAATATTTTGATTTATTTAATATATAATTTTTTTATATATATCTAGTTGATTTACATTAAGTCATACCTTCTCAGCTCTTCTCTTTCGATTATAGAAATAAGTTTCCTGGCGTAATGTGGATCCGTAGCATATCCATTTTTTTGTAACCCTTTAGCCCAGCCAACGTAATCACTCAATGGTAGCAAAAAGAGTCCTGCATAGTGGCTACTTTCTCTTAAAAAGTTACTATGGTCAATGTATGAATCCATAACTCGATTGTAGGATCTGAAACATGATTCCAATAATTGTCCTTCATCATCAAAGTCATCATCCTTGTGGTAGTAAGTATTACCTTTCCAATAACTCTTACATTTAATCCCAAAATGATTGTTGGAAGAAATAGCAAAGGATGAAGTACCGCTATGTGATTCTAAAATAGCCTGCGCTAACTTTACACTTGCAGGTATACCACTTCTATGCATTTCCACGATGGCAATATCTTTATGTGATTCGATATAGCTCTCTCTAATGTTTTCTGATCCCGACATATAACAATATGCCAATAGTAATATCCACTTCACAGGCAAGGAGGTTTTAACTTATTAAGTGTATTTCTAAAACCGTGCCAACAACACAGAGATAACATAAATTGTATTTTCGCCTCTTTAAGCATGAAAAGTACAATTCAAAAAAGAACCATATTAGAATATGAGGGAGATAAAAAAGGTCCCTTATTAGTCGTTCTTGGAGCTATTCATGGTAACGAAATGGCCGGTGTTAAAGCATTGGAACTAGTAGGAAAAATGTTAGAAGTAGAGCAAATCACAAATCCCAACTTTACTTTCCGTGGCAAAATGGTAGGATTGGTTGGAAACAAAAAAGCCGTGCATGCAAATGTCAGGTTTGTGGACGAAGATCTTAACAGGATCTGGAAGACAGAGAAAATTCAAAAAATTCAAAGTAAGCCTCCAGAAACATTAAATACTGAAGAAAAAGAACTTCTCGAGCTGCTTTCCATAATACTGTGTCACATAGAGCAAAGTCGGCCTTCTGAACTATATATATTAGATTTACATACAACTTCTTCGAGAGGTGGAATTTTTACCATTCCTTCGAATGACCCTAAAAGTCTTTTTATAGCCCAAAACTTACATGCACCTGTTATTCTTAATATGTTAGAAGGTATAACTGGTACGACATTACACTATTTTAATAATAGAACTTTTCCAGAAATCCCTACTACGGCTGTGACTTTTGAAGCTGGTCAACACAATGACCATACATCAATAAACAGATGTATAGCAGCAATAATAAACTTTCTTAGAAGTATAAATTGCGTTAATCCCAATGACGTCGAAAACATTCACGATGAGGTGTTAAAATTATATTCCAAACAGCTCCCGCCTATTTCCAGGTTACTCTACAAGCATGAAGTAAGAGCTGGAGACATGTTTAAAATGAAAGAGGGTTTTCAGAATTTTGATGTTGTAAAGAAGGGAGATGTTCTCGCCCAAGACTATTCCGGGCCAATTTTTGCAAAAAGAGATGGCCTTTTATTAATGCCCCTTTATCAACTTCAAGGAGAAGAAGGATTTTTTCTTGTTCGATCCAAAAAAACTCAGACTGTTACTAGAAAAACTGTTGATAGGACAACCAAAATCTGAAAGAATAAAGACTCTTTTCTGGCTTCTTGCAATTTATTGCGTGAGTATTTGGCAAAAAATATATCTTTGCGGTCCTTTTCAAAATACTGTAGACTACAGACATTATGGAGATCGTACAAATTAGCGTAGAATCAAGAGAAAATCTTGGGAGAAAAGCGACAAAGACTTTAAGACAAAGCGGCAAGATTCCAGCAGTGCTTTATAGCAAAAAGTATGGAGTCTCTCATTTTGTTACAACCCATCGGGAAGTAAAATCAATGGTGTATACACCAGATTTGAAGTTGGCAGAAATATCCCTAAATGGCGCCACGCATAAGGCTCTCTTAAAAGAAGTTATCTTTCATCCTGTGACTGATGAAATTGAACATATAGACTTTTTGGAATTGGTTGACGGCCAGCCCCTGAAAGCGGAAATACCTGTAAAGTTCAAAGGCACATCTCCGGGTGTTAAAAATGGGGGCAAGTTAGTCAAGACCTTGAGAAAAGTAAAAGTAAAAACTACTCCAGAAGCCCTTGTAGACACACTTTTCGTAAATATTGATAAATTGGTTCTCGGCAGTGCTGTCAGAGTTAAAGACATCGAAAAAATAGAGGGTATTGAAATTTTGGTAGAAGGGGCTATTCCTGTAGCCAATGTAGAAGTGCCAAGAGTCCTTAAAAGTGAAGATCTTGAAGATGCTTCGGAAGAAGAAGGTGCAGAAGGCAGTGGGGATGAAAGTGAAGATGAAGCTTAATTCTCTTTACAAACTGGCTTGCTAAGTAATTATTTCTCATATAGCTCGATCCTTTTAATAATTGGTATTGTATTTCTAAGTGCATGCAGTGCTCCTCGATCGACAAGTATTGACAGGACTGTATCTAAAACTTCAAATCTCAGACAGGATATAGTTGATTTCGCTAAACAACAAATTGGAGACAAATATAAATACGGTGCCAAAGGCCCCAATCGGTTTGACTGTTCAGGTTTAGTCTCCTACGTTTATAAGACACAAGACGTCCTTATCAAGGGATCTGCCGCCCACATGTTTCGACAAGGCAAAGCAATAGAAACTTCAGAGGCTCAACCAGGGGATCTGATATTCTATCGAAAAAAGGGACGCATTTTCCATGTTAGTATCATATCGGAAATCTTCAATGACCAATTTTGGGTGATACATAGCACATCATCACGCGGGGTGATAGAAGAAGATGTAATGTCATCTAGCTATTGGAGGCCAATGATCTATAAAGTGATATCTTTAAAATCCCTCAAAGAATAAACATCAGATGTCTTGGTTTAATAAAATAATAAATTGGTTTTCAATGAAGGATAGTCAAAAAAGGGTCAACCTGATTTTGTTTGGCCCCCCAGGTTCTGGTAAGGGGACGCAAGCTAAAATGTTAGAAAAGAAATTTGACCTTCTTCAGATATCTACAGGTGACTTATTCAGGTATGAACTCGGAAACAATACTCCATTGGGACAAAAGGCCCGTTCTTATATGGACAAAGGACATCTCGTGCCAGATGAGATTACAATAGCGATGTTGAAACGAAAAATGGATCAACACAATGATGTCGTTGGTTACATACTGGACGGTTTCCCACGTACCATAGCGCAATGCGAAGCTTTTGATAGATTTTTGGATGACAGGGGAGAAGCTGTTAACAGCCTTATATCGTTAATCGTCGATGACAATGAGTTGGTGACAAGATTGTTAGAACGCGGAAAGACATCTGGTAGGGCTGACGATGCTAATGAGGCAGTAATTAAAAATAGAATTGACGTCTATAAAAATGAGACCTCTCCTGTCTATGAATATTATAATAATAAAGGACTTTCTGTCGAAATTCCAGGTGTAGGAAAAATTGAAGAAATTCATACTCGCTTAAGTGAGATGATCACCAACATAATATAATTCACTCCATTGTCAGATCAGAATTTTGTTGATTATGTAAAGATTTCATGCCGATCCGGACATGGAGGTGCGGGAAGTATGCATTTTCATAGAGACAGATTAACCGCGAAGGGTGGACCAGATGGTGGTGATGGTGGTAGAGGTGGGCATATAATCCTGAAAGGAAATGCACAAATGTGGACACTTCTACATTTAAAATATAGAAAACATGTGATTGCTGGTCTCGGTGAGCCCGGAGGAGCTTCGAGAAAATCAGGCGCAGACGGACAGGATGAAATACTTCAAGTCCCAATTGGAACCGTAGCGAAAGATGCTGAGACAGGTCAGGTTCTTTTCGAAATAACTACTGATGGACAAACTGTAATTCTCCTTCCTGGAGGCAGAGGGGGTCTGGGAAACTGGCATTTTAAATCATCCACCAATCAAAGTCCAAGATATTCACAACCCGGAGAAGAAGGAAAAGAGGAGTGGAAAATCCTCGAATTAAAACTACTTGCAGATGTAGGATTGGTGGGCTTTCCAAATGCTGGCAAATCAACGCTATTGTCAGTTGTCAGTGCTGCAAAGCCTAAGATTGGATCCTACGCTTTTACTACCCTTACTCCAAATCTTGGAATCGTCGCCTATCGAGATAACCGTTCTTTCGTCATGGCTGACATCCCAGGTATTATTGAGAAAGCTCATGAAGGGAAAGGTCTGGGTATCCGTTTTTTAAGACATATTGAAAGAAATTCTGTTTTACTATTTGTAATTCCATCGGACAGTGACAATATCACTAAAGAATATGAAATTCTTATTAATGAATTAAAAATGTACAATCCGGAATTACTTCACAAACCAAGACTTCTCGGAATATCAAAAAAAGATTTAATAGATGAAGAATTACAACTTTTACTTATGAAAGAAATTCCCTCGAATATTCCATATGTTTTCTTCTCCGCCGTAAGCCAAGAAGGGGTAACGGATCTAAAAGATCTAATCTGGAATGCACTAAATTAATTGTATTGTGCTTTAGCGTAGTCCAGAGCTTCTAATAATAAATCGCAGGCTCTATCTAGTTCACTTTTAGAAATAATCAAAGGAGGAGCTAAGCGAAAACTACGATTATTAAATAAAAACCAGTCGACTAATACTCCTAATTCAAAAGCCTTTGACACTGCATGTTTAAGGTATTTTCTTTTGGTGATTTCCACGGCCATCATTAACCCTTGACTTCTTACTTCCTTAACAATTGGATGTGTTGTCAATTTTTGGAGGATAAATTTTTCTTTCTCCTTCACCTCACTTATAATATTCCCACTAAGCAGAATTTCAAGAGCTGCATCGGCTGCAGCACATGATACCGGGTGTCCTCCGAAAGTTGTAATATGACCCAGGGCAGGATTTCGAACAATTGACTCCATGATTTTCCTTGAACCAATGACTCCTGACAAAGGCATTCCACCACCCATGGCTTTTCCGATAAGTAATAGGTCTGGATTAATTTTAAATTTCTGGTGCGCAAATAAGCTTCCTGTGCGACCAAATCCCGTTTGAATTTCATCTATTATGAGAAGAGCCCCCACTTCAGAGCAGCGAATTCTCAACTTTTTTAAATATTCGTTCTTCGGGCCTATAACTCCAGCTTCTCCTTGAATTGCTTCACAGATCACACATGCTGTGCGACATGATATATCAGTAAAGTCATCTTCATTATTGAAGTCAATATGTTTTATTCCAGGCAGTAATGGTAAATAACTCTGCTTGTAATTAACATCACTTCTGAGACTTTCAGCACCATGGCTGGATCCGTGGTAGGCATTTCTACAGACAACTATCTCATATCTTCCAGTATATTTCTTTGCAATCTTTAATGCTAATTCTGTAGCTTCAGTGCCTGACATCAAATAATAAATTGATTCAAAATTATCCGCTAATTGTGCTAATAAGCGCTCAGCAAAAACAACCTGAGGGGCCTGAATATGCTCCCCATAGACCATAGTATGCATATATCGTTCAGTTTGTTTTCGGATCGCTTTTATTACTTTCGGATGACAATGCCCAAGAGAACTCACCGCTATCCCTGAGTTCATATCAAAATATCTCTTCCCATGAATATCATAGATATAAACGCCCTCGGCTCTATCTATTTCAAGTAATAAAGGAAGATCGCTGGTCTGTCCTACCTGTGATAAATACAGCCCTCGCAATGATATCATGTCAATTAGTTTAGTTCTTTTTTAAAACATACAGCAAGTAATGATGCAATACTATAATTTTGAAGGTGAAAATAGGTTTAATCGTCTAGCACCTTATAATCTTTACTCACATTCTTATAGTCACGAATTAAGATGAAGTATATAATATTCTTATTACTCTTTTTTGCAAGCCCATTTCTATTTAGTCAAGGCATAGAATTTTTTGAAGGTACATGGGAGGAAGCAAAAGTAAAAGCAGTAGAAGAAGAAAAGTTGATTTTCGTTGATGCTTACGCTACTTGGTGTGGACCATGTAAAAGAATGTCCAAAAACGTGTTTACACAGGAAGCAGTAGGTGATTTTTATAATAAAATGTATATCTCTCTCAAAATTGACATGGAAAAGCCTGAAGGCAGAGCCTTCAGCCGGGAATTCCCGGTCTCTGCATACCCTACGCTTTTCTTTATGAATGAAAAGGGCGAATTACTTAAAAAAGTGGTCGGTGGAAAATCTGAACAACAATTCCTGGTTCTTGGCCAGGAAATAGCGGAATCTTATGATAGAAGCGGTGATCTCGCTATAAAATATGAGGAAGGCAACAGGGATTTCGATCTTGTTCTGAAATATGTGAAAGCCCTGAATAATGCGAACAAGTCAAGTTTAAAAATCGCAAATGATTTTCTAAGGGGACAACAGGGCCTTACGCCAAATCAGAGAGCTCAGTTTCTCTTCGAGGCTATGGTGGCTGCCGACTCCCGACTTTTCAGTCTATTTATCAAAGATCGGCAATCGATAGAATCACTAATGGGAATCGATTTAGTAGAAGAAAAAATAAAAGAAGCTTGTTGGAACACAATTAGAAATGCAATAGATTTTGAATCCGAAGCTCTATTATCAGAGGCCAAATTAAAAATGAGCGAACATCTAAAGTCACAATCTGAAGAGTTCGGTTATAATGCAGATTACGAATTTGCAAAAGCAAATGCAAATATTGAAATGCTCAATTCCTCCGCTATATTGATAGCAAAGAACATTGCAAATGATGATGCAGAGCGATTACATGATCTGTGTAATGAGTTGCTTCAATATCGCCTAATAGATAATTCTGTAGTTCAGTCATCTGAAAAAATCGCTAAAATGGCGGTTGACAAATTAGACGATCCAGAATATTTATTAACATATTCAAAAATTCTGTTCGCAAACAACAAATCCAAAAAGGCGCTCAAGAGTGCGAAAAAAGCACTTGAAAAATCGACTAATCAACAAGAAAGAAAAGAAATTGAGGAATGGATCATTCAGCTCGAAACGGATTGATAAGTTTCTGTTTTTGCAACTTTATAAGCAGAATCATATTTGTTTCTTGTTGTGTCATGCACATTACTGCGCTTCAGGCAAAAGTAGAGTTTGAAAGCTTAAGTCTTACTGAGGCTTTAGAAAAAGCTGCCTCTGAAAATAAATTTGTCTTTATCGACACATATGCTACCTGGTGCGCTCCCTGTAAAGAAATGGATCGCATATTTGATCTTGATGTGGTTGGTGATTTCTACAATAAAAGTTTTGTCAACCTGAAGATAAATATGGAAGGGCCCCAAGGTCCCGCAATGCTTCAGGACTACGAAGTTGTCTTTCTTCCAACATTACTGATCCTTGATCATTCTGGAAATATAATATCTAAAATTGATCG
>JAJCYJ010000920.1 GCA_029262975.1 Saprospiraceae bacterium | reverse complement strand
GGGAGACTTTATATAAAACTCCATAATATGATTAATGATAAAAAAACAGTAATAAAACTTCCAGATAATCCTTTTTGAAACGCAGTTAAAACTTGACACAACAACACATATGAGTTCATGCTTCCCACACGGTTATCAGGTCTCATATGCAAACGTTAGCTCCCATTTTGCAAAAAACATCTGCACGAAAGCTGATTAACGCTCACCCTTGTAAGCTAATTAACCAGTTGAATGGTTAATCAAAAATTTTTCGAAAATTAAAGTTCAACCAGAAAAAGAAAAATACTTACAATTAGTGGATAACAGATGCCTAACATTCTTTATGCAAAGAAAACTTTTTTGTATCAAAAGAATTAAGTGAAAAAGTAAGATCTGGAGAATGGGCCATAGAAAATGAGGAAGATAAAAAACAAAGAGATGCCATAGCAGCTCGTGGATATTGTCAAGCATTTCAAGAAGTAAAAAATTCAATTCGGAAACTGTTTAATGGTGAAAATTCCGGAAAAATATTTGATGAAAATCATGGGGAATGGTATAGACAATTATTTCAACCAAGTGTAACTGCAGGCATTCTAAATATTGCTGACCTGGCAGGATACAGAAATAATCAGGTTTATATTACTAATTCAATGCATACTCCTCTAAATAGAGATGCCATAAGGGATGCAATGCCGGCACTTATTAGTTTATTCAATCAAGAAGAAATTGCATCAGTAAGATCTGTTCTGGCTCATTTTATTTTTGTCTACAGTCATCCTTACATGGATGGAAATGGTAGGATGGTAAGATGGTAAGATGGTAAGATGGTAAGATTTCTAAGGAATTTTATACTTGCTTCAGGAGGTTATCCATGGACCGTAATTCCTATAGAAGGGAGAGATGAATATATGCAAGCATTGAAGCAAGCAAGTGTCAAACGAAACATTATACCATTTGCTCAATTATTAGGGAAATGAGTCGAAGTAAACATCAAAGGTAATCCGGAGGCTAAAATATAAATGAGAGCTAATCGAGTAGATAACAATTTGATAAGATAAAATAATGAGGAATGATACAAGTCAGCAGTGCAGCTAAATCTACCTTACAAAAGCTCTATAGAAAATGTAGCCTGATATACATTTTTGAAATATCGATATTTATCTAAAGGTAATGCACGCCATGAATCGATACTACCAAGACCCCTCTGGCAAAGATCTATGTGCAGAAAAATTCGATCTGAAAGAGGAAGAGTATCATATGTTACACTTCCTGGTGACTCCTGGGTTAGCTTGTGCGGTGTATATGGATTAATAGTACAATTAAAAGTGGGGCTACCACATATCTTGACTCCATAGCCATCAAGAGTCTTTAATTTCATCCACCGTACATCTTCCCTATTTCCATTATTCTGTGGGCTGATATATGCTTCAAACATGTCTTTGGCCAAAGTTTTATAAATTCCAACGGCTGCACCAGCCTTCCGGTCAACATAATTTTCATGAGGTCCACGACCAAACCACTCTACTAAATTGTAATTAGAATTGACCTCAGTCATCATGCCAATTCTTGGAATTTCAGGCAGGTGGTCTTTATCAAAATTAAGTCTGTATGAAATAGTGATCTTTCCCTGCTCATCGATCACATAAGACAGGATACCTTCGCTTTTCAAATCTTCAAAGAATATTTCAAAATTGATAAAACTTTGGCCATATTCATTTTGTTCATGGTTCCATCGGGTCACTTGTACTTTATCTCCTGCATTTTTCCAAATAGAGGAGATATTATGCATATTGTTTCCAAAATCATTATCTGTAGGCGCTCTCCAAAAACAAAATTTAAGGGGTGATAATATTAGCGATTTACCCTCAATATCCCATCCGGTGATTGCACCATTTTCTTTAGAAAAAGTGATGATCCATTTGTCGTAAGACAGCACTACCGAATCACTCCTTTCTAATATTTGAATCTTTATATCACTTACAGTAGTCGGAGTAAGCGACTTTCTCCTGACTTCTTGCAATTGAAATTGATCAAAAGCAATTTCATGGTTAGCCGGAACCAGATTTTTGTTAAAGGTTGTGCGAAACCGGAGATTTAAAAACACTTCACTATGACAATTCTCCAATTGAGTCTTAATTGGAATCTCAATTACATTCTTGCTCCCGGGTGTTACGTCTATATTCGATATATCGCCACTTTGAAGGATTCCTTGCTCAGACCATACTTCCCAAAGAAGCACATATTCATCCAGGTTTTTGAAAACATACCGATTGAGGATTTCAATTTCTATTGTGTTGTTTTCAAAGGACACTAATTGAAAATCTACAGGTTGATAAACTTTTTTTACTTCGTAAATGGCAGGATGTAATGTTCGATCGGGAAACACAAGACCGTTAATACAAAAATTACCATCACTGGGCATCTCGCCATTTCCAAATCCTCCTCCAAATCGCCAAACTTGTTTACCATGCTCATTAATTGACAACAAGCCCTGGTCACACCAGTCCCAAATAAATCCTCCCTGAAGTTGATCGTGACTATTAATTAGGTCCCAATAATCTTTCAAATTTCCCACACTATTACCCATAGCATGGGCATATTCGCACATGATCAGTGGCTTGTCCTGCTTGTGAAGCACATAGTCACTTAAAACTTCAAGACCGGGATACATTGGAGCATATATATCCGTATTATATGAGAGACCCGCTTGTTCATATAATACAATAGCATTTTCATTTCTATTTTTCAGCCATTGATAACCAAGCTTCATGTTTTCACCATTACCAGCCTCATTTCCTATAGACCAGATTATGATGCACGGATGATTTTTTGATCTTTCATACATTCTTTTAATTCGATCGAGATGGGTATTCTTCCATTCACTGAGTTCGGATAAGTGACACTCCTTGTCATAGGGTTCCTGAAATTCTACACCCATGCCATGTGATTCAATATTCGCTTCGTCTATCACATAAAGACCATATTCATCGCATAGCTCATACCACCTGTGATGTCTCGGATAGTGACTATTGCGCACAGCATTGATGTTGTGCTCCTTCATTATTTTGATATCCTTAATCATGCTCTCTTCAGATATTACATGACCCTCTTTTTCGTCGTGTTCGTGGTGATTGACTCCTTTGAGCGTAATTGCCTTTCCGTTTACTTTCAGGAGACCATCACTTATCTCTACAGAGCGAAATCCCATCTTACATCCTGTGACTTCCAGTAAGTTACGAGCATCATCATAAAGAGATAATTGAAGATGATACAAATAGGGCATTTCGGCATTCCACGGAATTGGGTTAATAATCCTTTGTGAAATCTCAAAATTTAAATCCTCCACTGCATCGTTTCCGGAAATAACTTCCTGACCTGAATCATCCAAAAGTGACCAATGCAGAAAAGCATTAGGTACACTTTTATTCGATTCGAATAAAACTGAACAATCCAGTAGTCCTTCTCCTGAAATGTGATTGAAATGTCCTTCCACCATAAAATCACGCATGTACATATGTGGTCGGGCAATCAGGTAAACATCTCGTTCTAGACCACTGAGTCTCCAAAAGTCCTGACATTCCAGGTAGGATCCGTCGCACCATCTGAACACTTCCAGGGCAACCGTGTTGTCACCGAATACTAAAAGTTCAGTGATGTCAAATTGCGCTTTGGTTTTAGAATCCTGGTGGTACCCTATCCACTGCTCGTTTACCCAAAAGTTGGCTGCCGAATTAACGGATTCGAAACAAATAAAAATGTTCATACCTCTCCATTCTTCAGGTATCGAAAACGACCTTTTATAAGAGCCAACAGGATTAAAATCAGGGTCAATGAAAGGCGGATTCTTTGGAAACGGATATCTCTTATTTACGTAGATTGGTGTATCGTAATCCTGCATTTGCCAATCAGAAGGAACGGGTATTTCCGGCCATGATGAAATGTCATAATTGTTTTTCTGAAATCCCTTGGGTCGATCTTTTGGGCTTTTAACCCAATTGAAATTCCAGGGGCCGTTCAGTGTTTTATATCGTTTATTTTTAGAAAGTTGACCATTTAAAAAGGATGCGTCATCCTGAAAAGCAAAGTGATTGCAATGAGGCGCCATTTCTCCAATGCTGAAGACTTCCGGATCTTCCCAATAATAATGGTCTTCATTTTTCATCAGCTGCTTATTCTCAGTATTTGATTCGATTATTGTCCAGCATTAGGACTACCAGAAAGATATAAGAATAGACAAAATGACCAGGACAAGAATGACCGCATGAAATCTATAATCCTTATACCACGGTAATCCCTCCATTCCTTCACCCAGTAAGTCATGCGAATAAGTCAGGTGTTCTAACTTCTCCAAATCAGGAGGGGGACGCATATAGCTGGCAACAACAAATACAATGGTACTGAATAAGATCATGATACCAACATTGATCGTATAGTGTACATGCCAGTTATCAAATTGTTCCAGGATAAACAGAGAAAGGCCAAACAAAGTCCCTAGTACAAGCGTCATGATCGAGCCAAATCCATTGCCTCGTTTGAAAAACACACCGACAAGAAAGATGACGATGACCGGTGGGACAACTATGGAAAACATTTGTTGCAAATAGTCCCACAGACCTTCAAAGTTGGCAATCTGAGGTGCCCAAAGAGCGGCTACTACAGTCAATATCAAGGTTGTAACCTGTCCATATTTAGCAAGGCTTTGAGGAGAAAGATCTGGCTTCCGGGGCTTGACAAAATCCATCACTATCAATGTCGAAGAACTATTGAGAATAGAATCAACGCTGGACATGATGGCGGATACCAAACCCGCCAAAACAAGTCCTAACAAACCAACCGGGAGAAACTGCTTCATAGCAGTTGGAAATACCATATCCGGATTCTCCAACCCAGGCAATACACTGATCGCAAGAACACCAGGAATCACCATCATAAATAGCGGAATAATCTTTAAAAACCCTGCGAACATCATGCCCCATCTCGCATGACGGACGTCCTTACTTCCCAGGATTCTCTGTACGATAAATTG
>JAJCYJ010000919.1 GCA_029262975.1 Saprospiraceae bacterium | reverse complement strand
GGTAATCTTCCATAGCAGAATATAAATATTCTTCTACAACATTGTTCAATCGATGAATCTCATCAATAAACAAGACATCTCCTTCATGTAAATTAGTTAATAGGCCAGCAAGGTCTCCGGGTTTTTCGAGTACAGGACCAGATGTCAACCTGAGTTCTGAATCTAACTCGTGAGAAATAATGTGTGATAGTGTTGTTTTGCCAAGACCCGGCGGACCGTGAAGAAGCACATGATCCAAAGCGTCCCCACGCATTTTGGCTGCGGTTATAAAAACATTGAGATTGTCCACAATTTTTGGCTGACCACTGAAGTCTTCCAGTTTTTGCGGGCGCAGTGCTTTTTCAACATGTTTTTCATCAGGCTCTAAAGCTTCCGATGAAGGATCGAGATGAGGATTCACATATGACGTATTAGAATTAGCAAAGATATGTAATTGTCGTTCGCTATTTTTATTGTGGCTATTTATTGATGCCGTCAATGCATTCTTTTTTGGTCAACACGGTCTTATTTGAAACATTTTTTTGGATCTCTTCTTTCTCTATTTTCTATAATCCTATGATTAATTACCTTTGCCCGACTTTTCAAAAAATTTATTCTTAACTCATACATAGCAATTTATATGTCAGGGACAAAAATCACACTTTCACGCAGAGGGCGCATCCAAGTACCTAATGATCCAATAATTCCATTTATCGAAGGAGATGGCATCGGCCCTGATATATGGGCTTCAGCTCAACGTGTACTCGACGCCGCAGTAGAAAAGGCTTTCGATGGCAAAAGAAAGATTCACTGGAAAGAAGTTTATGCCGGCGAGAAAGCAAATAAAAAAACTGGAGAGTGGTTACCTAAAGCAACAACGGATACCATTAACGAACATCTTGTTGCCATAAAGGGACCATTGACAACACCAGTCGGTGGTGGATTCAGATCTTTAAATGTGGCTATCAGGCAAATATTGGATCTATATGCATGTGTACGTCCGGTTAAATGGTATCGCGGAGTTCCTAGTCCTGTCAAAAAACCGGGCCTGGTGGACATGGTTATATTTCGTGAAAACACAGAAGATATCTATGCAGGTATCGAATATCTTCACGGAACAGAAGAAAATGAAAAAGTCAAACGCTTTTTGATCGATGAAATGGGTGTCACAGGGATAAGATTTCCCGATACTTGCTCACTTGGTGTCAAACCGGTATCAGTAGAAGGTACTGAGCGATTGGTCAGATCAGCTATCAAATATGCCCTGGACCATAAGAAAGACTCTATAACCCTGGTACACAAGGGCAACATTATGAAGTTTACAGAGGGTAAATTTAAGGAATGGGGATACGCTCTTGCTAAAAGAGAATTTGGGGCTAAAGATCTTGATGGTGGCCCATGGCAGATTATTGACAATAAAGGAAAAGAACTTATTGTCAAAGATGTTATCGCAGATGCTTTTCTGCAGCAGATTCTATTGAGACCAGCAGAATATGATGTGATCGCTACACTAAATCTTAACGGGGATTATATTTCAGATGCATTGGCTGCTGCGGTTGGTGGTATTGGTATAGCTCCTGGAGCAAATATTAATTATGAGACAGGTGTAGCGGTATTTGAAGCAACACATGGAACGGCACCAAAGTATGCAGGACAGGATAAGGTAAATCCAAGTTCAGTAATTCTTTCAGGAGTTATGATGTTAGAATATATGGGATGGAAGAAAGCTGGCAGATTAATTGAGAAGGGAATTAAAGGAGCCATCAAGGGGAAGCGTGTCACTTATGATTTTGAAAGACTTATGAAAGGTGCAACCAAATTAAAGTGTTCTGAATTTGGAGACGAGATCATAAAAAACATGTAGGCTCGCAGCACAGAATTATAAATTATAATTTCAATAAGCGACTCGATACCGGGTCGCTTATTTTATTTTTTAAGCTAATGAAAAGATAATTTTTATTAGAATCAGTATGCATATCCCCGAGCTTAAACGTCTATATAAGACTACTAACTAAATCTACTCGATATGCGTACTTTGATAGTTCTCATACACTGCATTTCTATTTTTCACTTGCAAGCACAATCGGAAAAAATAGAACTCCCAGTTACAGCTGCAACCATTTATGAACAAGGGGTTACAGTTGAAAGAACTGGAATTTTAAATATTGTTGAGGGAGCCAGTACATTTGAAATAATCAATCTGCCTTTCGATATGAATGAGTCAACTATGAATGTTTTTATAGATGGTGGTGTTATCATTCAAGCTCAAAAAATCATACGGGAATATATAAAACCAAAGCAACCCACAAAGGCATACGAATCTGAAAAACAGCTAATCCTGGACAGTATTGATCTGATTCAGGCATATATTTCAATCTTGGATCAGGAGCAAAATATTCTAAATAATCATCTTGATCTAAGTTCGGAGAAAGAAAACTTCACACCAGCTCAAGTTTCATTATTGAAATCTAATTATGCAACTGAAATGAAAAGTGTGAAGGAGGATCATCTCAAGTTTAAGATAAAATTGAGAAATTTAAATAATGTATATAAAGAAATATTACAGAAAATTAATAGTGAAAATGTTGTAACAGGAAAGAACAGTGTCACTTTGAAATTAGAATTAAAATCCGATGTAGACCGCACTTCCAAAATTGAAATATCCTACTTCCAGAGTGATGCGGGATGGATACCCACTTATGACTTGCGTGTTGATGGATTGAATGCACCTATAACGGTCGTGTATAAAGCGAACTTATATCAGAACACAGGAGAAAATTGGAAGGATGTTCAATTAAGCTTATCTACAGCCCAACCAGTTAATGATTACAGTTTACCTTATTTGAGTCCTTACTATCTTAGTTTTAATAATTATTATTCTAATCGAAATATTGACCAATTCAAACCTGTATCAGGACGAATTCAAGGTCGTGTTACGGATGTGAATGGGGAGGTAATGATCGGGGCAAACATAATTATAAAAGGTACTATGATAGGAACAATTACAGATATTGATGGAGCCTTTAGTCTTAATGTCCCGTCCGGGAGCAATTATTTGGGCATCAGTTTTGCTGGATATGAAACGATAACCGTTCCTATTGACAGAAGCAACATTGTAGTTTCCCTCGCTGAAGCGCTGATGCTCGATGATGTAGTTGTAACAGGATATGCAGGGGCTGGAGCTGTATCTAGTAAAAGAGCTGAACGTATTCAGCAAGCAATTCCACTATCGATTATTAAATCTCAAACTTCAATTAATTATGATATTACGGCACCGCTAAGTATAAATTCAGGAACCGAGCACCAGTCAGTCTTTATTAGAAATGAACAAGTAGCTGTAAATTATTCATATAAGGCATTCCCTAAAGTTGAAAAAAATGCTTACTTGATAGCTGAGATTGAAGATTGGGCAAAACTTCAAATATTATTTGGCAAAGCCAATATCTATATTGACAATAGATATATCGGTCAGACTGATATTGGGGAAGGGCAGGACGAGCGTGATTCATACATTTTGTCATTGGGGCAAGATCGGGACGTTTATGTAGAAAGAAGTCTGGAAAGGGGTTATTCAACAAGAAAGGTGATTGGAAATAATCGAATTGCGCAAAGGAAATGGTCTTTAAAAGTAAATAATAATAAGGGAGAAGATGTAAGAATTTACATTGAAGACCAATACCCTGTTTCAAAAACGAGTGATATAAAAGTTAATTTGAAAGAACATTCCGAAGCATACTTTAACAAAGATTTAGGTGAGTTGAAATGGGAATTAATTATTACGCCTTATAGCAGCAAAGAAATTATTGTAGAATATGAAGTTAAATCTCCCAAAAGCAGAAATCTTCTTGTCGAATAAAAATTTATAATTATCATTGAAAGTATGAATTATGAAGAATTGCATTTGTATTGTTCCAATATGAAGGGGGTGACTGAAGAGTTTCCATTTGATGAGACAACACTTGTATTTAAAGTAATGGGTAAGATGTTTGCAATTTGTGGTCTCAATGAGGTTGAAGCCAGGGTCAATCTTAAATGTGATCCTGAAAAATCAATTGAATTTCGAGAAGAATACAGCGATATTATCCCGGGTTGGCACATGAATAAAAAACACTGGAATACAGTATTTCTGGAAAGGGAATTATCAGATGAATTTATAAGAGCATTGATAGATCATTCTTATAACCTTATTGTCGATTCTCTTCCTCGGAAGTTGAAAGAAGAATTATCTATGCTTTGAATTATAGGCGTAAACCTTAAGTATTATGACAACATCCCATCGTATCATCCTATAAATGATAACCTGTCTCGTATGTAAATCAGGCGGAAAAGCTTGTGCCGCATCCACAGGTATCAGATGCATTTGGATTATTAAACGTAAATCCTCTGTT
>JAJCYJ010000918.1 GCA_029262975.1 Saprospiraceae bacterium | reverse complement strand
ATCCCGATTCTTAACATGAGTGAGCGATTTACGTAGTAATCAATACCCACAGGGGTATTGAAGCGAGTGAACCATTCATGGGTGTTTAGCTTTCATGACCTCTATACTGGAGAGCAAGATATACTTGAGAGAATTCTGCATCTGTGTCTTTTTAGCCTCTAATTTTGAATAATTAATCTCAAAATCAATCGGGTGTGTAATTACATGGAGACGTATTATTACCATAATAGATTGACAGTGATTCACTTATAAATCCTAATGTTATTACTATTGCATGTAAGTTGTATACTTGAATATTGAAGCAATGAATTTACGAAGGTTTTATATCCCGGGACTTTTTCTTGTCGCCCTTCTCTTACTTATTTTGTCACTATTTTATAATTTTAATGGCGATTCGTCGCCAGCCCGAGACTATGTTAGTATTGAAGGGTTTACACAGGGTACCACTTTCACAATTACTTATGAAGATATAGAAAGTCGTGATTTCAGTGATGAGATAAGCGTTTTGTTCAGTGATTTTGATCGAGCTCTTTCATCATGGGTGCCAGATTCTGAAATTTCAAAATTTAATGCAGGAGAAGATCTTGTTTACACGAGTCCATATTTCTATCCTGTATTGTTAAAGAGCAAAGAAGTCTTTGATAATACAAACGGAGCATTTGATCCAACGATCGCACCTATCGTGAATGCATATGGATTTGGGCCTGAAGGTCGTCTTTCATTGCCCGATTCTATTATGATTGATTCTCTGATCAAATTAGTTAATTTTGATTATATCATCTTTGATACCATCGGTGTTAAAAGGCTGGTTGAAAATGTCCAACTTGATTTTAATGGAATCGCACAAGGTTATTCTGTAGATGTAATAGCAAATTTCTTAAAAGAAAAGGGTCTGCTTAACTTCTATGTAGAAATAGGAGGAGAAGTTTATGCCCAGGGTGTCAATATGAAAGGTAAGCCCTGGCAAATTGGGATCGTCAATCCATCAGAAGATCCAGAATTGCAAAGGGATTTAAAATTAATTGTGCGTCTTCAGAATAAAGCCTTGGTGACTTCTGGAAATTATCTGGCCTATTATGAAGAAGATGGTGTAAAGTATGCACACACAATCAGTCCGATATCAGGAAGACCCGTTCAACATACTCTTCTTAGTGCAACTGTTCTGGCTCCAGATGCTATCACTGCAGATGCATATGCCACAGCTTTTATGGTTTTGGGCCTGGAGGCTTCAAAAAAGTTATTAGCACAAAATGCCGATTTAGAAGCCATCTTCATTTATAGTGGCGAAAGCCAGACATTTCAAACTTACTACACAGAGGGAATTAGAAAAGATGTCATAAAGAAGAATAACTGAGCGTCTATTTATCGCTTACATGAAGTGCTTTTCATCAAAGACAAGTGACAATTCTTCTGGTAAAAATATAATAGGGTGTTGAGAATTTTTGAATTACCATTCAATCACTATTTTCCCAAATTGCTTACCACTTTCCTGATATCTAAAAGCCTCGGCCAATTGATCAAAAGCAAAACTTTTATCAATATCCGGCTTAATTCCACATACTTCGATAGCCCTGATCATTGACTCTTGCATCTCCCTGCTTCCAACAGCGATTCCTTCCATTTTTATAAATTTAAAAAATAGCTTTGGGAATGTGATTTCACCTTTTCGACCATTGCCCAGTATGCCAATCGAAACTATCTTTCCACCTATTTTAGCCGCTTCAATCGACTGCTTCATTGTGGATCCTCCTCCAACATCCAGGATTAGATCGACTCCTCCCCCTGATTTTTTAAAAATTGTCTTGCCCCATTGTTCATCCTCTTTATAATTTATGACTGCGGAGCATCCCATAGATAGTAAGCGCTCAGCTTTTTTTGGAGAAGAAGTGGTTGCAAATATGCGGGCACCCGCGGCTTTCGCAAATTGTAATCCTAACAAAGACATACCACCTGTTCCTTCTATAAGTACCGACTGTCCAGACATGAGACACCCCGTATGCATCAGACCATTCCATGCTGTTAATCCAGCACAGGGGAGGGTAGCGGCTTCAGCATAAGTATATTTATCAGGTATTGCCGTGATACTGGTAGCTTTCACACTTGACATTTCAGTGATATAACCATCTAAAGTCTCCCCACTTACACCAACTATTTTTTTGAATTCCGGTAGTCCTTCTATCCATCCAGGGAAAAACATAGACATGACTCTATCTCCTGGTTTCCAAAAATGAACATCTTCTCCGACTGATACGATTTCACCTGCGCCATCAGACATTGGTATTCTTCCATCCAGGACAGGGATCGCTCCAAGTGCAACCAGGTAATCATGATAATTTAATGACGTTGCATGCCACCTGACCAATACCTCATCAGCATCCGGTTCCGGGTTAGGTCTCTTGACAATTTCTAAGTTTGATAATCCTCCCGGAGTATTTACGTGTATACACTTCATAACTTATCATTTCTGTTAGCCCAAATAGTTTATGGCCAAAATCAATATAATAATGATTAATTCAACAACTATCGCCTGGATTCCTCTTGTACTTGTACCGTCCATTATCAGACTTAAGATCCTTCCTAGTATCACAGAAGTTAATAGAATGATAGCACCGAACATCCAAATTTCTCCTCCGTTATATAAAAACATGCCGATAAAGATGGCCCCTGATATCAGTATCCCGCCTATATCTCCCCGAAGGTAATTTTTCCCGGTATTCGATGAAGCCTGAATATCATGTTGAGCCATAATATGATCAGGTTTGAATAACCAATTACCAGATAGATATACCAGCAGGATTCCAATTAGTCCGAGCAATATTTTTAAAAAAAGGAGCATAGCATTAATTTCTTTAGATGTTATTTCACTCTTTGACAGAGTCATGTTTAGAAAAAATCAAGCATCAAATATACCTCGTACTATTATAATTTGACTTAATATGAGAGATAACTTAAAAATACATATGGGCAACAGAACTTATAATTACAAAGATTGCCAATTTTATGGAAGAGATTAAAGAAGTGAATCAGCCATACTTATAAAAATTTGGATACATTGAATGGTTGAATTTTATAAAATTCATTTTTCGAATATAAAATAGGGTGTTGATGTCTAATTTATCCATTGAAAGAAAAGAAGATTACGCTATTCTAAAACTTCATCATGGTAAGTTTAATCTACTGAACTCAGTCTTCTTACTTGAAATCATTCAAGCTTTACAAGAACTCAGCCAAAATGATGATATAAGAGGTTTAATAGTGGTCGGACAACCCGGTTTCTTTTCACTAGGTCTGCATGTTAAAGAAGTAGCTGAGTTATCGGGAGAGGCGCTTATTGAAATAGGGAAGCATATTTCATTAGTTAATTACGAGATGGTCACTTTCCCCAAACCAGTCGTGGCAGCGATAAATGGTCATGCCCCAGCTGGAGGAACGCTACTGGCATCAGGTGCTGACTACCGGGTGATGGCTGATGATCCTAAATATGTTTTCGGTTTAAATGAACTTGGCGCAAATATTTCATTGCCCTATGATATTGCACAGGGACTTATCTTTTGGTTAGGAGAAGGTAAAGCATATCCATACTTAATGGAAGGCAAATTAATCAAGCCTGAAGAAGCGTTTGACATTGGGATGGTCAATGAACTGGTGCCATTAGAGGAAGTTCTTGAGAAGGCAGAGGTACAACTAAAAAAATATTTAAAAACCAGTACTATAATATTTACTCGGGTCAAAAGACTGCTCCGACAAAAATGGGTAGGCATCCTTGAAGATGAAAAAAAACGTGCTCATGATGAATGGGGTGTTTTCTGGCAAAAAGAAGAGATACGTGAGAATTTTAGAAAATTTGCAGCACGTCTATAAAGTTTAAACATGAAAATTGGACTTGAAAATTATCTTTTAGAAACCACTTTTTTTGATTTTAAAAGTGATCGTATCCAGTCTTTAGTTTCTAATCATAAATTATCCGATCTAACGAGCATTGAATCCGCTGTTCACTTATATTATGTGGTGCGAGATGGATGGAGGTATGATGCATATAATATCAGTCTTGATCCAAAAGACTACCGGGCCAGTTCAATAGCTTCAAAAGATAGTGCACATTGTATAGATAAATCTACCCTCCTTATCGCTTGTCTTCGGGCAATAGGGATTCCGGCAAGGTTAGAATTAGCCAAAATTAAAAATCACCTTGCCGTAGAGCGATTAATCGAATTAATAGGAACAGACGAATTAGTGCCGCATGGCTTTGTCAGTATGTATCTGAATGAAAAGTGGGTAAAAGCTTCTCCGGCGTTCAATAAAGAATTGTGTGCTTTGTATAATGTTCCACCGATAGAATTTGATGGGGTGCACGATTCTATATTTCAAAAATTCGATCGCGATGGCAACGTGTTCATGGAATACTTGGAATATTACGGTGATTTTGACGATGTCCCCCTCGAATTCATTTTTAATAAATGGAAACAACATTATCCCAGGCTACATGAATGGGGCAATCATCGCAATTAGATGTTGGAGATTTTTATTTCGGTATTATGACAGAGATTATTTCGAAATAAGTGTATCTATAACAGCTTCATCCGGTTTTTCAAAAATCGATGAATCAAGGCTTCGTTCACTGATTTCAATTTTATCAAATGGTCGTACATATCTTTGTGCTCCAAGAGTATCTGCAGCAAATTTATATCCTTTCATAGATTGCGGTACTTTAAGTCCACCGACTTCGGTCCAGTCATCATAAATCAGGGCGTTATAATTTTCATTTGTTGACTGATTAAAATAAGTTACGGTATATAGAAGTAAATACATTTCATGCGTCTC
>JAJCYJ010000917.1 GCA_029262975.1 Saprospiraceae bacterium | reverse complement strand
TTTTATCTATCTTTTTTGACTCCTTAGCTACATTTTGTTACGATTATTTACCTTCGCCTCATGATAGCCACCGAGGAAGGATTTACTATTAGGATTAAGCAATTTGAAGGTCCGTTTGATCTCTTGCTTTTTTTTATAGAAAGGGATGAAATCGACATAATGGATATCCCAATAGCAAAGATTGCTATAGATTTTCTGACCTATATACGGGCTTTGGAAGAGCTTAATATTGATGTCGCAAGTGAATTTATACTGGTTGCAGCTACCTTGATGCGAATAAAGGCCAAACTACTCTTGCCCCGTCCTGAGTTAGATGAAGACGGTCTGGAAATCGATCCTCGAAAGGAACTCGCTCAAAAACTGTTGGAATACAAGCAATTTAAGGATGTTCTGGATGACTTTCAGGTGCTCGAAGAACAACGAGATCTAATTACCCACCGGGGTAATACAAGAAAAGAAATCCGCTCTATTGCCGAAAAGGCATTGGTTGATATTGAGTTAGAATCACTGTCACTTTTTAAACTTTTTCGGAGTTTTGAGAATGTTATGAGGACCATGACAATCAGAAATAACAAACCGAGACATCTTGTCTATAAGTATGAATACAGTGTGGAAGAACAGAAAGAATATATTCTCAACAGGGTGCAGCGAAATGTAAAAACTGCCTTTGAATCTATTTTCACAGACCTAAGGGATAGGATGCACGCAATCATAACATTCCTATCACTTTTAGAAATGATCAATAACGAGTTGGTTTTTATTACTCCGGGTGAGGAGGTCAATCAATTCTGGTTAGAGGCGGCCTAAATCTTTTATCCAGTATGAGATACTGTCTCTTTGTAAGCGTCGTGTAATACTAAGTTGGGCATATTTGTCCATTGGTCCCATAACAACTTTGTACAAGTACTGCTGCAAGTCTTGATCAAACTCCTTTAGTACATAGACGCCTGTGTATCGATCAATTAATTGAGCTTCATATTGATTTGCCTTTAGTTCTGAGGCAAAAGCACCAAATTGGATAAAAACGATTTGTCCTAATTCAAAAGTAGCTGTATCTGATGCTGTAAGTTCTTCTGTGACGGAAGGAATAGGGATCGTGTCTTTTAGCTTATTTTGACCTCTTAAAAGGACTGCCGACACTTCCTGCTCTATATCCGAGTTGAAGGATACACTAACAACAGGGTCGATAAAGGCTAAAAAGAGCAAAGAGATATAAATAAGCTGCTGCATGTGGTTTGATCTTTAACTAAGGTAAATCATCAATTATTAATTTGAAAATTAGTTTAGCTGAAAGCGTAATATATCTACATGAAAGACGGACTATTCAAGAAAGTCACCCAAAGTCAAAAAATATCGACATTCTTTGCCATATAATATTCGTTAATCAGCCCATTTTATATGATTATTTCAGGTGAATTGGCCGCTTCACAAACAATCACACGCATTGACAAAATTTACTAAATAACTGGCCTAAAAAGAAAAGATATAGACATATCTTTGCGCAAATTTTCAAATAAGACTATCACAAATATGGCGAACGTCGGACACATTACGCAAATCATCGGCCCCGTAGTAGATGTAAGTTTTGATAAAGAAGGAGTAGAGCTTCCAGAAATATTAAATGCTTTAACGATTGACAAACCGGGAGGAGAGAAACTCATCCTTGAATGTCAGCAACATCTAGGTGAAGACAGGATAAGGGCGATCGCCATGGATGCTACAGATGGACTTACCAGGGGTATGGCTGTGACGGATACAGGCGGGCCTATTGCTATGCCGACAGGTGAAGTGATTAAAGGACGATTGTTCAATGTTGTAGGGGAAGCTATTGACGGAATAGGAAAAGTGGAGATCGATGAGAATGCATATCCTATTCACAGAGATCCACCTGCATATGAAGAGTTGAGTACAGAGACGGAAGTTCTTTTCACAGGTATTAAAGTGATTGATTTGATCGAGCCTTATTCTAAAGGTGGAAAGATTGGATTATTTGGAGGAGCAGGAGTTGGCAAGACTGTATTAATTATGGAGTTGATCAATAATATCGCTAAAGCTTACGAAGGAATATCAGTATTTGCCGGAGTAGGAGAGCGTACCCGTGAGGGTAATGATCTTCTCAGAGAGATGTTAGAATCCGACGTGATTAAGTATGGTGATGAGTTTATGCATTCATTGGAAGAAGGAGGATGGGATCTTTCTAAAATAGATAAGAAAGCTTTGGCGGAGTCAAAAGCAACACTTGTTTTTGGACAGATGAATGAACCTCCCGGGGCGAGGGCTCGAGTAGCACTTTCTGGATTAACCGTTGCCGAATATTATAGAGATGGAGATCTGTCAGATCCTTCAGGGGGAAGGGATATCCTATTTTTTATCGATAATATATTCAGATTTACCCAGGCAGGATCTGAGGTATCTGCTCTGTTAGGCCGAATGCCTTCAGCAGTAGGATATCAGCCAACTTTAGCGACAGAAATGGGGGTGATGCAAGAAAGAATTACCTCAACGAAGAGAGGTTCGATTACATCAGTTCAAGCTGTATATGTGCCTGCCGATGATTTAACAGATCCAGCACCTGCAACTACTTTTGCGCATCTTGATGCAACAACAGTATTAAGCAGAAAGCTTGCGTCTGAAGGTATATATCCTGCGATTGATCCACTTGACAGTACTTCGCGAATCCTTGATCCTGCGATCATCGGAGATGAACATTATGATACTGCTTTT
>JAJCYJ010000916.1 GCA_029262975.1 Saprospiraceae bacterium | reverse complement strand
TCAAAACAAATAATTATGTCTACAACGACAAATAAAGTGCCTTACGGTCAAAAAATAGCATTTGGAATAGGAATGCTTGCTAATCAGATGTTTCCGGCGGCGCTTGGAATATTTATGGTTGTCTTAGTACAAGACCTTGGTTTTCCGGGATGGATGTGGGGGGTGATATATTTCTTGCCCAGGATATTTGATACGCTCACTGATCCCATCATGGGTTATATATCTGATAATACGAGATCGCGCTGGGGACGACGACGACAATATGTATTTATCGGAGCCATAATTATGGGTCTTGCATTTGTGATCATGTGGCAATTATACAGAGTAGATGGTCTTAATTATAATTTTACATATTTCTTGCTCTGGTCTTTTGTATTTTATTTAGGCCTGACCATTTTTAGTGTGCCGTACGTAGCTATGGGTTATGAAATGAGTAATGATTTTCATGAGCGTACCAGCATTATGGCTGTCGCACAGTGGATTGGACAATGGGCCTGGGTGATTGCACCTTGGTTTTGGGTTATTATGTATGACCAGGATATGTTTGAATCGGCAGATGTAGCTACAAGGACCTTAGCTGTTTGGGTAGGAATTGTTTGTATGTTATTGGCTATGGTTCCGGCAATATTTATAAAAAGCAAGTCTACTGTCAATGAGGATTATGCTCCACTAAATTTAAAAAGTATTGGTAATAGTTTGAAAGAAATATTAAAAGGTTTTGTAGAAGCCTTTGCTATAAAGCCTTTTAGACAATTATGTATTGCGACCTTTTTAGTGTACAATGCATTTTATGCGATAGCGGCATTTTCATTCTTTATAATCGTCTACCATCTTTTTAATGGTGATACGGGAGCGGCAGGTATTTGGCCAACGCTATTCGGTTCTATAGGTGCTTTAGTAACGACTTTTTTGGTTATACCTATAGTGGCTCAAATGTCAAAGAAAATTGGTAAAAAGAAGGCCTTTATGGTGGCACAAGGCATATCCATCCTAGGATACATCATGTTATGGTTTCTTTTTATACCGGGAAAGCCATATATGTTTCTATTCGCATTACCATTTTTCTCGTTTGGTATTGGTAGCTTATTTGTTTTGATGATGTCTATGACCGCCGATGTCATAGATTTAGATGAATTAAAAACAGGAAAACGCCGAGAAGGAATATTTGGCGCTATTTATTGGTGGATGGTGAAATTCGGTTTTGCAATTGCAGGTGGTTTAAGCGGTGCCATTATGAGCATGGTAGGTTTTGATTCAGGTGCTGAGATCCAATCTGAAGGTGCTATTGTTGGTTTGAGAGCCGCTTTCTCAGGACTTCCAATTTTAGGAACACTTACTGCCATGTACATCATGCGAGATTATGCTGTTACTGAAGAAGCGGCTAATAAAACAAGTGCAGAATTGGAAAAACGCAAAAACTTAGCGGCGTAATTATGTATAGGTTGCGATGGGTTGAAACCCAACGATTATTATGAATGCGATGGGTTAAAACCCACCGCTTTTAAATAAACGCTCCTTCAGAGCTTGGGTTTTATTGCAGAATGAAAGTAGTCGGCGTGTTTCATATAGCAGTAAAAAAAAGTTCTTATTGAAGGTTTATGTAACTTTGAATAATGTATCCAGTTTATGAGACTTGAAACGATGCTAAATCATCCAATCGGAAATAATTTGCAGATAGGAAGACAAAAGGAGGGTATAATATAACTACATTCCGAGCGCTACAAACGAATCGAAAAACTTACAATTTGACCATAGGGAACAGAAAAATAATGCGTCAGTCCCTCACTACGACATATTAGAGTAATTTGTGGCGACGATTATTAATTATCCGGGACTTTAAAGTTGTTTTACCTTTAATCTACACTAATTCAACTTAGGCAATATAAGTGTTATCCTACTTCTGTTATAGAAGCGTCCACAGGAGCATGAAATACTCTTCATTTTAGACTTTACCTTATTTGTTTATTTATAAAAAGTTGAATTGTGAGATATCAAATATTAATTTTCCTCGCTCTATGTTGTCCATTATTCATGCAGGGTCAGGATCTGGAAATAGCTGGCAAAGCCAAGATCGGCGTCATGTTAGAAGACAACTCGGCAGATAGTGTTGTAGTTCGTATGGTGGATGGTACGCTTGCGTTAAGAGCAGTTTCTTCTATTTCCCCACATCAAGTATTAAGCATATCCAACGATACTATTTACTTGACTGATGGAGGAATTGTCAAATTACCTGCAGGCTTCGATGGTGCTTTCACAAGTCTTTCGGTTATCCCTGTAGGTCTAAGCGATGGAGATGATGACACACAACTTACAGAAGCACAAGTTGATGCCTTCGCCAATAACAACGGATATCTAAGCTCAGAGATAGATGGAAGTATCACAAATGAAATTCAAGCACTATCAATATCCAACGATACGATCTTCTTAGCCGATGGTGGATTTGTCAAATTACCTTCTGATAATAATACTGGCTGGACGATGGTCAATGACACCACCTTTACGCTTAAAAAGGCGGGTATCGGCACCAGTTCGCCTGTTGCGAGATTGGACATAATTGGGTCTTTTTCCGATCCATTAATTCCTGGGAGCACATCTAATGGAGTTCTGAGAATTGGTGCCCTTCCTTATGATGCGTTAGATATAGGTAAAATAGGTGCAGGAACCTATGACGCATGGCTACAAGCTGGATTCGACGGGGTTCCAGATCCAATAAGCTTGCAACCATTAGGAGGCAATGTTGGAATCGGGCTTACATCTCCGAGTGAAAAACTAGATGTAAATGGTAATGTAAAAGTAGCAGGAATAATAAGTGGAGTCAGTGATCCTGTAGATGCCCAGGATGCTGCTACCAAGGCGTATGTTGATAGCAAGGTGCCGACTTCTGGCATAACTCCTGGCACCACCGCCGGCGAAATGCTATACTGGAACGGTACTGATTGGGTAACGGTAGCAGCTGGTACAGAAGGACAAGGTTTAAACTTTTGTAGTGGTGTGCCAACTTGGGGCCCTTGTCCTTTTTCTGGATCTTTTATTCCAGTAACTAACCCA
>JAJCYJ010000915.1 GCA_029262975.1 Saprospiraceae bacterium | reverse complement strand
GTCTAAATTGATATGAGCATTCATACCCAGCAATAAATGCTGTAAAACAATAGGCCAATATTCTTGATTTTCTTCAAATGCAAATAGCCAGGATTCCGAGAGTTGCAATTTGTCTTGATAAGATGTATATGCAGCCAGATATCTATTTGCAAAAATCACATCCAGTTTTTCCATCCTGGGTCCATTTTCAAATTCACCATTTATTATTGCTTCCTTCACGCTAACTGTCACTTTTCTATAAAGTGCAGGAAAAAACCCAATTGTGTCCCCATTCTCAATGGCATTGAGGATTATAATATCTAAGAACTCAATAACCTCGTCGATACTTTTAGCTTGCATACCTTCTATTATTTCTATAATATTACAAATCTCATTTTAATCAGATCATCGATGTCTATTGTTGAAAAATAGAACACCTAAATTTACTTTTTTATAAGTAACCCGGTAGTTAGGTTAAAGAAAATTCCTGATTCAAAAGTCGCCTAATCTTTGGCTCTTTCAAATCCTTCTCTTTTTTACGGCCCCTAATTTATTCTTATTATTAGTTCCTGATTATTTGTAGAAAGTAGCATTATTAGTATTCCAAAAAAACATAATTGCTCCCTGTTCTCTGGGTTATATGATATTTGTCATTGATAGCGGCAATATACTTTTATTATTACATGAGCCTATCTAAATTTACAAAATGTGCAGCATATTTAGAATAATTTAATTTTAAATTTCGGATAAATATACTCATGGGATATTTTATGTAGCGAATCAACTATGTACAATAATAAGACTATTCACAGATGTCAGGTCAAAGCAATCATTTTAAATTATAAATCACATCACACCAAAACGTTTAGAAATTAGAATGACCACTTCTGCTTATCAATGTGTGAGCGTGATATATTTCTAATAATAAATTTCAACACTACTCAGTTCAGTTTTATAGGCCGAGATGCCAGCCCGACCTTGGTAGGATTCTTTCTAAACGACCGATCTTACATTAAGCTATCCTATGATCTAGTCTGTGGTTGTAGCCAAAAGCTAACGAACTTAGACATCTATTGTGCCATTGAAAAATCACTTTGGGCGCTTGTGTTTATAAAACGCTATTTTTTCTTAATTACGACTACCATTCAACTCAAGTAGTTTGCTTCTTATTGCACTTATGTGGGCTGGACTTGTCCTGCAGCATCCGCCCAAAATTGCGGCGCCTGTTTCGAACCAATTAACAGCCATATCGACAAATTCATCTATTTCCGACTCGCCTGACCACCCTTTAAGAACTGGGTCATAATTTTCTCCTGAATTTGGGTAAACCATGATCGGAATCTGAGTATTTGACTTTCTAATTTCATTAATCAACGAAGTCACATGTCTAGGGAAAGTGCAATTGACACCTATTGCAATAACATTCGGGTTTTCTCTGAAAATGTCTGCACACACCTGAATTGGAGTACCGTCGCTAATATTGAAACCATCCCGGCAAGAGAAACTCACACATGCTGGTTTTGATTCTTTTGTGCTTATCAAATAGTTCAAAATCCTGGCTTCTTGTATCGAAGGAATGGTCTCACAAAGCAGGAGATCAACTTCTGAACTATTAAATATATGAAACCGCTCTTTATGAAAACCGAGAAGATCAGACTCCGAAATATCATATATCCCACTGTATTCTGAACCATCAGCAAGAAAAGCTCCATATGGTCCGATGCTCCCAGCTATGACAGGCAAAGGCCTTAAACTCTTTATGAATTCTTCAGATTCCATATAACGAAATCTCGCATTTTGAGCTATCTTGATACTATCGTGCAGCAATAAAAGAACCTCTTCCCTCTTCAAACCAGCAGCCGAACCTCCGCGAAAACTAAGCTGATATGAAGCTGTAGTAATACAATCTGCTCCAGCTTTCAGGTAAGACTCATGCACCTTCAGGATAGATTCCGGATAATCTTTTAATATTTTCCCCGACCAAAGAAGATGATTTAGATCATGACCCAGACTTTCTAATTCTGTGGCCAGTCCACCGTCAAGTATGGCAAACCCATTATGTTCTATAAAAGCATCAAATGGTGATAAAACAGACATGCAATTAATATTGATGACCGAAAGATGCGGAAAAATTCAAATAACATAGCCTACGCTTTAACAGGCATACGGGATCGGGTTTATTCTTCTTCTAAACTTGTGTCAACTGATACCTCGCTCAAAATGAAATGTTGGTTAAACGGATTTCCTGTTACTTCTATATCCGCCTTGAAAATATCACCGGGTGATAACTCTTCCATGATCTCCAGACGATGACATTCAGCTTCTAATAATTTTCCTATAGAAAGGAATGCCGGCAATTTGTCCTTTTCATAAATGTTAATCAGGACAATCTTTAACCAGCATTTAAATTCATCTTTCCTTTTTTCTACAAGTGTTGCCTGAACTGGTGTTTTATTGGGTCGAATCATCATCCTTCGAAAATAAGCGGAATTCTCTAAGTGAAGCTATAATCATGCTTTATTTTTTTCTAATCTTTTTACGTGCTGTTTTTACCGGGGGCCGTACAGTTTTCGTACTGGTTTTTGGAAGCGTTATATCTAAAGGACCAGGGACTTCACTTCCAACTTTTAGATGATTATCTAATTGAATATTCAATGGAGTAGGAATTGCGTTGTTGTCATTTTGAATAGATCTATTTCCCTTCCACCCGGGCGGAGCAGGTGCTTCATCCCGATTGTCCAAGTTACTGTTTAATGGAGATGGTACTGCTGATTCTGCTGCTGTCGCATTTATAGATTGAGGTGAAGGTAGTTCATCGGTAGTCACTGAAGCGTTATCCAAATGTATATTTAAAGGAGACGGAATGTCCCCAGCTGATTGTTGCTTATAATGTGTTTTTATCTCCTTGTCTGAATTTATATTAATCGTGATCATATTACCCTATTTTTCTCGATTAATGTAAATAAAGGACTGTTATTTGATCAGAACCATCTATGTTTCCACTGACTTTTCTATTATTCGAAACAGCAGCATTGAGCATCAGAAACATATTTGTAACACCGTCCGCAGAACCACTACTAATTTTTCTCCAGCCTATAGATTCAATATTAGCCCATGCATTTTGTGAATCACCTGATCCAAATGTGCTCAATATATTTTTATTTGAAAAATTCATTTTATATTTTTTTTTAATTTAACTAATTAGGAAGAAAGTGCTCTTTTAATTTGGTCTCCATCTATATATACACTTGCCTTTTTTTCATTTGCCAATGCACTATTTAGAATCGAAAAAATATTAGTTACGCCATCTGTAGACCCCGGGAAAACTTTTTTCCAACCGAGGCTTTCTATATTAGCCCAGGCATTCATTGTATTGGGCGAAGCAAATGTGCTAATTATCTTTTTATTATTAACCCATCCACCTGCTGCAACTATGTTTCCTACAGATACCGATGCGGTAATATCAGCACCCGATTTTTTAATATTCGTCACTGATACTTGAGAGTTGGTATTATTATAATCTCTACTATTAGGAGTTGACGCATCGTTAAATTCTTTTTTGTTTCCATTAGGAAAAGCATCAGAAGCATCACCACTATTCGCATTCAAATTCAGTGCCCTTTGCCCGTCAGCCTGTTCAATATCGACCAGGTAACGATCTTGATTTGTATTATTAGACCTTGTGTCATCAATGTGTTCGATAATCATTCCTTCACCGGGAATGTGCTTGTCAAATCCCGACTTTCTTCGATTAGAAAGAAGAAAATATTCTTTGCTATCAGCGTCTCCGATGGGAAGTTTGAAAATGTCCTGATTATCCTGATAAGGTCGGATGGTAATGTTTTGAGCTGTATCATGGATTGTTGTAGGAGTTACCCAACCGCATCTCACCTTGCACCAGGCTGTCGGATGGGCGGGAGTTCTGCCACCATTATTCCAACTTCCTCCAGCCATAAGGTCCCAATTTCCAGTACCCCGGCTATCTCCGCCTGTGTCATACAGATCGGGCAAACCGCATAGAAGATGACCTAATTCATGCGCCATAACACCAATATTTCCATCTTCCGGTGCCATAAAATACCTGTTAATAGTCACTCCATTAACGGTCATAGGTGTAATGTTCCATTTATGTGACCAGAAGTCACCTGTATTTCCGGTTACTTCTCCTCCCGAACCTGCACAAATGACAATTAAAGCTTCGACAAAATTATCTCCACTATTGTCAAATGGACTAAAATCAACGCCAGCATTGCTCGCCAATGTAATAGCATCTTCTACGCACTTTTGAGCATTTTTTGGATGATCATTAAAACCAAAATTTCCATCTGTATAAAAAGATTTAGGCTTGGGGGCCCTGAACCATCCATTACCCTGCCCCGCAACAGTACCGGTCACATCTAATTGGCCATATGAGACTTCTTTATAGTAATCCCGCATACTTTTAGGCGAACCGGCATTACTGGAGAATAACATGTCATTAAAATGGGCCTGACTCTTTGTACCCTGGCTATCGCTAAAGTCTAATAATATAACCAGTGCTCTTTTTTCTCCGATTACTGATGCTTGGGCTGCTGCCAGATGAAAATCATGAGCTCTGGTTCGTCTTGGGCGAAGTGCAATTTTTGCAAATACCTCTGCGTCCAATAAGTCAGCCTTTTTTAGACTTCTATACCCTGCCCCCTTTGTTAAAGACTTTCTGGTATTTATAATCTTCTTTTCTAATCCTGGTGAAGGTGGACAAACACATAAGCAAGTACAACCTGAACTATTCATCTTATTAATTTAATATTAAGTTTATTATGATTCTATAGAATCATTCTTCGCAAATAAATTAAGGTAAGATATTTCTTTCGATCAAAGATTAAAAGTGTTATTTGACTATCGGTTCATATCAAGGACTTACCGGTCGTTAATTTAGAAGTTTCGGTACCTGAAGTTGAAGGAGAATGAGCTTCTCAGAATTAAAGGAGCAATCTGAAGTAAATTGTTATTCGGCTGTTATAAACTAATTTCAGATCGGAAGAAATATTGGAAAGACTTCAGAAATGTACGATGATTAGAACTTTACAAATTCAATAAAAGCATCGAGGTAGGATATAATAGTGTTGTTAAGATTTATACTAAAAAACTGAGATTATACAGATTCAGATCCGGTATTTACATTTGAGTATTGCAACTGTTTACTATGATAAAACTCAAACCCACTTATACATATTAGATATGAGAAAATTTTGAACAAAATTCTTTTTTCTTTCTCCTTGAGACAGGGACTACGGAACTATCTGTCATAATTATCGAACCTTCTTTATTGTAACTTCTTATATAACCAAGATTGATCAAATGAGATTTATGACAAAAGAAGAAATTATAAGTCTTGAGCAGCTTCTCAAATTCACCAATATTATATGAACTTATTAATTTTCTACCGTCGGAAATTATGATTTTCGTGCATTTATCCATCCCTTCACAGCGGATAATTTCTTCGCCAGTTACAAATTCAAATCCATTTACAGAAGGAATTCCTATAAGTTCATTTCTATTTTCTCTAGTCTGAACATTATTTAATTTTTTCTTCTCTGATAACTTTTTATTCCGACATGGATTTTCATTTACATCTTCTTCCTTTGATATTGATATCAAGTTGATTTTAGTTCTAAGATCCAAAATCAAATCTTGAGAATAAGACATACTTACGGAAGGAAAAGTCTGTGGACAGCTCTCTGTATCTATTATTTCAGAGAGCATAAATGTAAAATTCGAACTTTCAGTATTTTTCAATGTCAATATTTGATGCGTGAAATAAGTTAAATTGCCTGTATTACTACATAATATTCTTTACCATCAAATATAATTAAATAGCACCTCGAAAAATTTGTTCCCCAACTAATATGGAATTATCCAAAATGTGATACAATTTAATTATTCTTAATAATATTATACAATATTAATAATTTCGCTAATCTATCTAAATACATTATATGATTCTATGGTTATAGTGTAATAT
>JAJCYJ010000914.1 GCA_029262975.1 Saprospiraceae bacterium | reverse complement strand
TAAAGACTTTTAGACGATTGTCCGGAGTATAATCTTCTCGTCCCGTAAAAGTGTAGCTTCTTTCCTGATTATGACTTTGCCACATCAGATCAACTCTTTCTCCTTTTATCAATCCAAAAAGCAGACCAGATACTCTTGCGTGTTCATCATATTCATAAAATTCTAAGGAATTGTCTGAACATGCTCCTTCAAGTTTTATTAATTCTGTGCTATTACCTAATCTAAGTAGACCACTACACTCATCTTCTTTTCTGGCAATAAATAATTCTGCAGGCACAGAGTGATCAAAATAACCGATTACACTTCTTTGCGCTCCTTCCAAGTAGTCCATTTGACTCTTTTCTACTACTTCAATGTCATGATCCTGACCTGCCATGGACATACATGCCACAGTCATGATGGTCATCGTCGAGAATAGCTTGTATAAAGTCATACTCGTTTATGGTACTTCGACCTTACTTAAGATTTGGGTAATGATATCTTCCTGATTAATGTTTTCAGCTTCAGCTTCGTATGTTAATCCTATTCTGTGTCGCATGACATCATGACACACATTTCTTACATCGTCGGGAATAACGTATCCCCGGCGTTGTATAAATGCATGAGCTCTGGACGCAAGCGCAAGGTTAATACTTGCCCTCGGAGATCCACCATAACCTATTAATCCCTCCAATTCGCTTAATCCATAATTTTTAGGATTGCGGGAAGCAAAAACTATGTCAATAATATATTGCTCTACCTTTTCATCCATATATATCTTGCGGACTAATTTTCTCGCTTTCAGCACTTGAGCGCTATCTACAACCGCCTTTATTTTTTGATCAATAGAGCCAGAAATATTTCTTCTGACTATTTCTAATTCTTCTTCCTTAGAGGGATAACCAATATTTACTTTTAGCATAAATCTATCCGTTTGTGCTTCTGGCAGCGGATAGGTGCCTTCCTGCTCTATAGGATTCTGAGTAGCAAGTACAAGAAATGGTTCATCAAGTTTAAATGTCTCTTTCCCAATTGTGACCTGGCGCTCCTGCATCGCTTCGAGTAAGGCACTTTGTACCTTAGCAGGCGCCCTGTTAATTTCATCGGCAAGAATAAAATTGGAAAAAATCGGGCCTTTCCTTACTGAAAACTCATTGGACTTCTGATTATAGATCATTGTACCCAGGATATCTGCGGGTAACAGATCCGGGGTAAATTGTATCCTGCTATAAGAGGCGCTAATTATGGAAGACAAAGTTTTAATAGCCAGGGTCTTGGCTAAACCAGGAAGTCCTTCTAAAAGTACATGCCCATTTGACAATAAGCCCAACATGAGTCTTTCGATCATATTGTTCTGGCCTACAATTATCTTGGAAGCTTCTCGATTTATGTCGTCAACAAAATCGCTATCAATTTGAATCTGTTGATTAAGTGACTCTATATCTACTGCTGTCTGCATATTTGTTTGATTTCTTAATTATAGATTGCTTAGACTTCTGAATGCGCTGCAAAAATTGCAAAATTTTCGTTCTTCTTAATTAATTAATTTGTTCTTATTTCTTTTTCCATGATACAGTCGAATGCCTAACGTACATGAAGTCGCTTAATATTCATGAAATGCGCGATCCCTCTTTTATGTTAATGAATTACATTATTGGCCTTCCCTCCACAACCTTATGACCTGTCAATTTTATTTTGATTGATTTACATTAGCTTATAAAGCGAAGATAACGATACTATTACTTGATAATGGTTGAATCCAATATAGGTTTAACAGAATGTTTAGAATTGATCACGGTACTATCAGTGATGATATAAGATGGTTTTGGTGGTACCCGGGGTCTGTACAGTGATTTACCCAGAGGATTGATACGCATTTGAAAAATGATCGAATCAGCCTGGCGTTCGGCTTCCTCTAAAGCCGATTTTATACAGATTAGTCTTTGCTCTTCGCGCAAGATTTGCACTTTTCGATCATATTCTTCCTTAGCCAACTCTACCACTTCTTCATTCGAAATCCCACAACTGGAAAGCGACATAATAAAAATGACATATACCAGCATCTTATTCATTACCGGTGATTTTTTTTATGTGAATCTCTTCCAGTGCCACGATTGAATCTCTGGCATTTGCTATAAGTACTTCGAGTTCTTGACTACAAATACTATCCATTTCATTGATCAGTGCCCTTCTTTTATGAGAAAACATAGTGTCCGCCATGTACTGGACCTCCGGAGGTAAAATATTAGCTCTATTTGCATTTCCGTCACAGGCAGTAAATGTTACTGATATCGTGATAATTAACAAGGCTAATGCGCAAATTAAAAATCCACGCTGTTTTTGTGAAGATGTGTACAATTTTTTATTATTCAAATTAGGTTGCCTTCTTTCTTAATTCGAAGTTTTGTCCAAGATATACCCTTCGGACTAACTCATCTGCCGCTAATTCTTCTGCAGTTCCGTCCATCAGGATTTTACCTTCGAACATAAGATAAGCCCTGTCTATTATGCTTAAGGTCTCCTGTACATTGTGATCAGTAATTAAGATCCCTATATCCTTCATTTTTAAGGCAGCTACAATTTGCTGTATATCCTCAACAGCTATTGGGTCAATTCCTGCAAATGGCTCATCAAGCAGAATAAATTTTGGATCTGTAGCCAGTGCTCGTGCGATTTCTGTCCTTCTTCGTTCACCTCCGGAAAGCGAGTTTCCAAGATTTTTCCTAACTCTGTGTAGTCCAAATTCATCCAACAAGGTTTCTTTTCTGGCTTCCTGCTCCTCCCGGGATAAAGAAGTCATCTCGAGTACTGCCTTAAGGTTATCTTCTACCGAGAGTTTTCTGAAGACGGAAGCCTCCTGTGGAAGATAGCCCACACCCATTCGCGCCCTCTTATACATAGCAAGATTTGTAATCTCCCTATCATCAAGGAACACAGCACCCTCATCGGGCTGGACAAATCCTACCATCATATAAAACGAAGTTGTCTTTCCTGCCCCATTTGGACCAAGCAGACCAACAATTTCTCCTTGACCCAATTCTAATGACACTTCCTTTACAACGGCTCGGCCGCCATAACTTTTAACTAAATTATCAGTCCTCAATATCATAATACAAATATGACTTCATCTTTATCTCAAAGTTTCTTCTTTATCGGGAGAAAACTTTGCCCGCGAAATGATCTCACTCAGGTTGATCTCTTCTTCCATTATCCAATTAGCCCTTAATTCACTCAAAGGTAACTGGTAAATCCTTTCTGATTGTCTCTTTTCAAGGTAATTCCCCGGATCCCATTTTCCATTCGGAAGTTTGTCCTCGATGATCTTCAGCGTATAGGCAGCAGGGACTAATCGTCTGAAGATTAATTCTTCTTGTCCTGGGTTATAAAGCTGACGTTGTATCACCTTTTCGTCTTTTAATAGCTCAAATACATATTGTAAAGTATCAAATCCAACAGGCTTAAGCTTGATTGTACCAAAATCAACTTCTTGGGCTATCCGTACCCACTTGATGATCGTATCGTTAGACATACCAAAGAAATCATTGAGCGAACCCGGAAGAAAAGTACATTGGAGTACACGTTCTTGTGGCCAGTTGTGAGAAATGGTAGCAGCGATAGTCGGGTAGTCTGTCTGTACACTATCAAGATTGAGTTGAAGCGTGTCACGATCAAGTGTATCAACGAAATAAATCAACTCCCAGTTCATAGTCTGTACAGGACGATCAAAAGACAGGATTAACGGAAGCTTTGGATGCAGTCCTATTTTTGGATCAAAATTAAACTTATTGATAACGGTTCTTCCATCAAGGGTATCTACCGTTCTCGTATTAATCCTTGCTTGTATGGTATCTAATTGATCACCCCTGGAGACTTCATATCGTATACTTTTCGATTGGCGTGGTGTGTACCATAATGTTAAAAATTGATCATTTTCGGTATACGTAATATAGTGATCCAATGAGTCCAGAACTTTGATAGCTTCATTGTGTGTGCTGCCTTCAAAATCAATACGGGCTTTTCCCTGGGCGGCAATTTCGTAACTCTTGTATCGCGGTTTAGTTTCCTCTTTGAAAATTTCAAGAAGCAGGTTAATCTTGGAAGAATCGTTGACCACAGCCAGAGAATCCAGAAACCCTATTTCATCGGTAGCCGGATCATATAAGTAGTTGAGATTTTGATCGTTCATCGTTACAACTTTGAAAGAATCTGAACGAAGATTATTCACTTGAAAAATCCCTGATTTATCTGTTCTGGCAAAGTAGAATGGTCGCTCTTTGAAGACGATTGAATCCTGATTATCTATATAAAGCAAGACAAGTGCATCCTCTTTCGGCTTTCCAGTTTTTGCATCTGTTACTGTACCTGACAGACTAAGGGAATCAATATAGTCACCGGTTGAAAACACATATGTGAAGTTCAATAATTCATTGCCCTCTGTAAAATCCCTAATAGACTTTCCAAAATTGATGACGTATGTAGCATTTTCTTTTAGAACTTCATTTTCGTGAAATACAAATTTTACTTTTTTCAGCCTGCTTGATACCTGTGGTGGAAAATCAAGGGGTGGACTGATTACAATCTGCTTATTTGCATCTCTCAAGTCCACATATTCATCAAACTGTAAAAAGATATCTTGTTTTACAAACTGAATGAGATTGTTGCTAATTGAGTTTGCTGTGTCCAATTGGGGAGGCACTTCATCTCTTGGCCCTCCTGTTAATGCAAGCTGATTATAACATGAGGACAAAGAAATTAAAATGCTGATGAACAGCACAGTCGGTATAACGTTTAAAAATTGCTTCACTTCTTATTTCGAGGATGAAAGTTTAAAATAGTGTCGCGAAGATACTGCGTATCGAGATGTGTATATATTTCTGTGGTAGTAATTGATTCATGACCTAACATATCTTGTACTGCTTTCAGGTCAGCTCCACCTTCTACCAGATGAGTAGCAAATGAATGTCGAAACGTATGTGGGCTGACGCTCTTATTAATTCCTGCCTTATGGATCACATCTTTAATAATCATGAAGATCATGACACGAGATAATTTTTTACCTCGTCGATTCAGAAATATCACGTCCTCATTTCCTGCTACTATTTTAGGCAGTTGATTTCGATCATTTTGAATATAAAAATTGAGAAATTTAATGGCATTCTCACCGATCGGAATGAGCCGTTCTTTGTCATTCTTGCCGATCACTCGTATCAGGTTCAGATCAGGATAATACTGGTTTAAACTTAAATTAACTAGTTCTGAAACCCTTAAACCACAAGCGTATAAGGTCTCCAGGATAGCTCTGTTTCGATGACCTTGCGGAAGACTCAAATCTACAGATTCGATAGCTTTAGAAATTTCTTCCTGAGACAATACGTCCGGAATTTTCTTTCTTAACCTCGGGCCTTCAAGTAACTCTGAAGGATCATTACTCATGAGATCCTCCATGTTTAGATATTTGTAAAATGCCCTGATGCCACTTATGATCCGCGCCTGACTATTTGGGCCAAGACCAATTTTGTTGATCCACATGACAAATTCTGCCAGGTCATTGTATTCAATAACCATGGGTGATTTGCCCGGTCGGAACTCTTCTGCCCACTTTTGTAATTTGAGTACATCATCCTCATAAGCATCGATGCTATTGGGGGAAAGTGCCTTTTCAAGCATCAGGTAATCCGTAAAACCATTTGTATAGACCTTCCACGACATGAAGGTATAACAGATCAGAGGTGTATTATATTATCTACATGATTGCATGGCGACTCCGATCACTGCCTGGTAGGCTTATGATCATAACTCAATATTCTGGTTAATTTCCAACCATCATCCGTCTTATTCCAGAGGTGCGTAAACTTGCCCGATTCAGTAAATTCAAACTTTCCTTTTTTCTCTTGGAAGAAAATATGGTCACCTCTATGAATGGCTCCATAATTGGAAAGAGGAAATACTTCAATTGAAGATTTTATAATCTCTCTTTTTGCTTTATTGCTTAATCCCTTTCGCTGACTTTCACAGGTCTCATTGATCGACTCTAAAAATTGCTCAGAAGATGTCGCTATAATGCCCCATTTGTCATGGTAAAATTCCAGATCCGGGGCCAGGAGATCCTTTAAAATTTGCATATCACATGTTATAAATGCAGTTTCAAACAGGATACTGTCCAATCTATTTATCTCATTGATTAAATCAGAAGTTGCAGGAGGAATAAAGTTAGATTGAGCGGACAGGTTATTAACACAGGTTACAAAGCAAAATGCAACACATATAATAATTCTGTTTATCAATATCATATCGTATTTATTAAGAAGGTTGACTGCTCTGAGAATTCACTAATCCATCATTTGTCATAACCCAGAGTTGATCCTTGATATTATCACTGTATCGTAATTCCTTGTGTCTGAATATGTCAGATGATTCATTAATCGACATGACTGTACCAATCGGAATGGAAACTTCATATCTGTATCTCTGTGCTCTGAATTTATCATTATTACTTAATTCATAATATCCATCCATAGACAATCGATTGTCTTGATAAGAGATTTTGTGTGAAGGATAATTCATGTTGCGCATAGCACATCGATGATTCATCCCCTTGCTTATCAATGTCTTGGAAATTTTTAATTTATCATCAGTCGAAGGGATAAAATGTACAGCGATTCCTTCCTTATTATAAAATGTTCCGTGACTTAAATAAGAAGGACCAAAGCGTATTCTCGTATCATCATAAGATGAAGAATTGTCTATATCAATGCGCAATGGTTGCTCCGCATTGATAACATCTTCCGAAACTAACTCTGTAAGTGATGTCTCATAGACAAAATTGCGGGCTGTAAAAACTATGGTCATTAAAAAAATCATAAAGGAGACTATCCAGACACCTGTCATCGCTTGTCTGAAGCGCCAAGTGGATCTGTATCCCCATATTATGTTTATAGTTGTCTTTATTAACAAAATAAGTGGAATGATGGCGAGCGCGATCATACCCGCATAAAATCCGATATATCCGCTTATTGCAGGATCAGGGGTAATCATCGAAAGGTAGGGTAATCCAAGATGTCCGGCCACAAACATGGCACCTACACCAATGGCAATAGCCCCGATAACAATCAGGGCTATTACTTTAACAAATCTACTTACTATGTATACTACAAAACTGACTGCGGATGCAATGAAACTTCCAAAATTCTTAATCACTTTAGAAAAAAGATTCCTGGTGTTTTCCTTCGGTTGAGGTGTTATACTTTTTTTTTTGACTTAAATTCCTTAGTCATTTCTGTAATCGTATCGGCAAGATTATTGATTTCTTCTTCTACCTTTCTGGCAATATTGGTAACGTCAATCTTCTCGCCTTTCATGGCCAACTTGTCTCCTGAAGTTTTAGCTTCCGGAATAGCGATCCATAGGACAAGATAAATGATAGGAGAAAACCCGGTAAAGAGTAAAAGAAAGAAAAATAGTCTGATCCATACTGGTTCTGCGATACCAAAGTAGGCGGATAATCCACTACATACACCGGCAATTATCTTTTCGTCCGGGTTACGAAATAATCGCTTACCAGTACTAAATCCATAAGCCTTGGCTTCTGGTCCTTTATGACTTTCAGAGGCACTCTCTTCAGTTGTTGCTCCAAATTCTTCAGGCGTACCCATAACGCTAATAACTTTATCCACTTCTCTTAAACCAACTATTGGTTGTCCCTTCAGATGCTCATTAAAAAGTTCAGCAATTCTTATTTCAATGTCAGAAATAATGTCCTCGCATCCTTCAGAAGAAGAAAAATGTCTCTTTATAGTTGTAAGATATTTATCAAGCTTTATATAAGCGTCATCATCTATCGTAAATGGATAGCCACCAAGATTGATATTAAATATTTTATTCATGACAAGTTATTTTGATAGTTAAACCAGCTCTTTGTTTTATTTATTTTGAGCCGGAGGCTGTAGATTTTGTTGTTTTAGTGGATTTTGATCTTGCAGACCCGGTTGTTTTCGGTTCAGTGGTAGTCTTGGATACAGCTGTATTCAGGTCGTGCCACGTATCTTTCAGGCCTTTTAAGAATATCGAACCTTCATCAGTAAGACTGTAATACTTACGCGGAGGACCCGAACTTGATTCTTTCCATTCATAACTGAGAAGCTCAGCATTTTTGAGGCGTGAAAGCAAAGGATACATGGTACCTTCCACTACTATCAGTTTAGCCTCCTTTAATTTATTTAGAATATCCGATGGATAAACTTCTTCTTGTGAGATTATAGAAAGTACGCATAGTTCGAGTATTCCTTTTCTCATTTGTGCTTTAGTATTTTCGATCGTCATAATGATCAATTTGTATACCACAAATGTAATAATTAATATAGTACCTTGCAATACAAAGTAGCTTACTTACACACGGTACTATATGAATCACCATTTATTATCGACGAAAGCGATTTAGCAACCGAACAATAAGTCTTTAATAGACTATTTCTTATCATCTCCAAAGCGACAAGTGCTTCCATCTAATTACTTTTTTAACCTGGAAAGGACAGACTTAATTAAGAGGGAACCATTCTTAAAACTCTGAGGACTATCGTGCAGCACCACGACATCTCCCGGATGAATAGTATCCGACCTTTTCAAGAGTGTTTTTCCAGAAAGGGTTGTATCAAAATCCCCTGGCATGACCGACCACATCATAATTGTCGAAATTTTAGAAAGTGATACATATTGTGATCGAGTCATTCTGCCATATGGTGGTCTGAAGAGGTCAGATTTTACAATATCCATACCTCTTCTTACATTACTGATGTATTTATCGGTAGGTGTCTTCCACCCATCAAGATGGTCAAACCCATGACTTCCTATATTATGTCCGGCCAACCTAATATCATCAAGCAGTTTTGGATATTTTTCACAATTAGATCCTGTAAGAAAAAAAATAACTTCCTGATTTTGCTCAAATAAAAACTCCAACCAGGCATGCGTGGACTCAGGATGTGGGCCATCGTCAATTGTCCAAATTACTTTGTCAATTTTCTCATAGGACCAGATGGCTTTTGAATAGACAAATCTGGACCATTTGGGGACTCGGACAAAATATTTACGCATTGTCGCCAAGGTACGTTATGAACTAAATAAAAGATAAAATAAAAAAGACTTAATCATTGCTAGACTTACGTGTTATACATTTGCCGCTTAATCATAATATTATGAGTATAAATAAGGCCGTAAGAGTAAGATTTGCACCAAGTCCTACAGGTCCACTTCACATCGGAGGTGTAAGAACAGCCCTCTATAATTATTTATTTGCCAGAAAGCACGGAGGAGTGTTCATTTTGCGTATTGAAGATACTGATCAAAATCGCTATGTAGCCGGAGCAGAAAAATATATTCTTGACTCTTTGGAATGGTTGGGATTGACTCCTGACGAAAGTGTACTGACAGATTCAGCTTTTGGCCCTTACCGTCAATCTGAAAGACGTGATATCTATAAAAAACATGTAGACCAATTAATTCAAACCGGACATGCATATTACGCATTTGATACTCCGGAGGATCTTGAAATGATGCGTGATAGAGAGAAACTTAACGGCATACATACTCCTAAATATGATCAACGGGTCAGATTAACCATGAAGAATAGTCTCACCTTGACTAAAGATGAAACGAATAGTTTCCTTCAAAATGGTGAAAATGTCACCGTTAGAATGAAAGTTCCAGTCAATGAAGTTATCACATTCACTGACAGGATTAGAGGGTCTGTTTCATTTGATAGTTCAGAATTAGATGATAAAGTTATTCTCAAGGCCGATGGTTTGCCCACATACCATCTGGCTAATATAGTTGACGACAGGTTGATGGAAATCTCTCATGTTATTCGCGGTGAAGAGTGGCTGTCCAGCACCGCACATCATGTATTGCTTTACAGGTCTTTTGGTTGGGAAAGCTTGCAACCTGAATTTTCTCACCTCCCGCTGATTCTAAAACCTTCAGGAAAAGGCAAACTCAGTAAACGCGACGGCGCAAAATTCGGATTTCCAGTATTTCCGCTCGAGTGGAATGACCCGGATTCAGACGAAATATTTTTGGGTTTTAGAGAAGTAGGTTTTTTGCCCGAAGCTCTTTTAAATTTCATTTCTTTACTCGGATGGAA
>JAJCYJ010000913.1 GCA_029262975.1 Saprospiraceae bacterium | reverse complement strand
CGAAAACGGAGGAAACTCAGTTTGTTAATGTAAAAGCCATACAAGGTGGATTTCCATTTTATGGTTTTCTAAAATCAGAACCTGCATCAGCCAATGAAACTTTCAGAAGTTCTCAGACGGCGCTTGTGGATGAAGGTATGATGTTGCAATATGGACTCGAAGTAGGTGATTCTATTAAGATAGGGCAGGTCAAATTTGGTATCGCCGGTAAACTTCAAAGTGCTTTCGGTAGTGCAGCTGTTGGAGGCACTTTTGCTCCGACAGTGTATATATCCCGAGAGAATTTAGCCTTGACAAAATTAGTCCAACCGGGAAGTCTCGTAGACTACGAATACTATTATAAAATCGACGATACAGTTGATCCCGATAAATGGAGGGATGATCATCGACAGGCATTTCGCAATGAAGGTGTTCGAATAGAGACTATTGAAAGCAGAAAAGAGAATCTAAATGAAGCTTTTAACAATCTCAATAACTTCTTAAATCTGATTGCACTTGTTTCATTATTGTTAGGGTGTATCGGTGTGGCCAGTAGTGTAATGATCTATGTCAGAAATAAAATCCCCTCTATTGCTGTCTTTCGGTGCATGGGCATGAAAGGGAATCAGGCATTTTCAATTTATTTCTTCCAAATTCTTGTATTGGGCGCCATTGGCGTCAGTGTGGGAGCAATATTAGGTAGTCTGATACAAATGTATCTACCTGTACTTTTCCAGGATTTCTTGCCTTATGAAGTCGAAATGTTATTATCACCGCAGGCTATTATCGAGGGTATGGTAGTAGGTATGGCCATCACAACCTTGTTTGCTCTGGGTCCTCTTTTGGGTGTTCGGGATATAAGCCCACTACAGACGTTAAGAGTATCTGATGACGGAGGCATAAGCCGTTGGAGTATCCTTAAAGTCACGGTGTATGCAGCCATCGTTTTGTGTATCTACCTTTTCCTTGTAAGATTGACAGGATCATGGAAAGATGCAGGCATCATGACAGCAGGCTTATTGGGCTCTTTCTTAGTACTTGTCGGCGTCTCGAAATTAATCATCTGGGGTGTACGCAAATATTTCCCGAGGGGTTGGAATTACGTATTTCGGCAAGGACTATCTAACCTGTATCGACCTAATAATCAGACACAAACGCTCATATTATCTATTGGCTTGGGGACATCCGTTCTGACTATGTTGTTTATCATACAGGGATTGTTGCTTCGCAATGTTTCATCTATGGAAGCGGGTAATCAGCCCAATACTGTTCTGTATGGCATTGAGAAGGAGCAAGTACAGGAATTGGCAGACATCACGAAGTCATTTGACCTTCCGATTATCCAGCAAGTTCCGATTGTTACCATGAATCTTGCAGGTTGGAAGGGTAGAACCAAGAAGGACTGGATGGCTGATACGAGTCGCACGGCCAGTCGTTGGACGGTCAACAGGGAAGCACGTGTTTCTTTCAGGGATACTCTCAATAAAGATGAGACCCTTGTTAAAGGAACTTTTACTGGTCAGATCGAACCTGGAGACAGCATTTTTATATCACTCGACCAGGGGTGGGCGGAAGCTATGGATGTTACGCTTGGTGACGAATTGGTGTGGGATGTCCAGGGAGCGATGATTACTACCTATGTAGGCAGTATGCGCAACATAGAATTTCGATCCATGATGACCCGTTTCTTCGTTCTGTTTCCAAGAGGTGTCCTGGAGCGAGCACCTCAATTCCAGGTGCTGATCACGAAGACACCAGATGCTACGACTACTGCAAAGTATCGAAGCGAAGTGGTGAAAGCTTTTCCAAATGTGTCAGTAGTGGATTTAGGAAGTATTTTGAGTGCTTTAAATGACATTCTCACCAAGGTTAGTTATGTAATTAAATTTATGGCGGGTTTTAGTATTCTGACAGGTCTGATCGTGTTGCTTGCATCGCTGCTTTTGAGCAAATATCAAAGGGTGAAAGAAAGTGTCTTACTCCGTACGATTGGAGCCAGCACAAAGCAAATATTTATGATTAATGCCACCGAATATGCGGTCCTTGGGTCATTGTCAGCGGCTACCGGTATTGTCATCTCAATGATAGCAAGTTATTTCTTTGCTACGCAGACATTGGAATTAGACTTTACGATTCAGTGGTTACCGATCCTTTGGGTATTCTTATTTATCGTGAGTATAACTGTGTTTATCGGTATGCTAAACAGCAGAGATGTTATCAACAAATCACCTCTGGAAGTGCTGAGACGTGAAGTCGGATAAGTTATCTGGACGTTCCGAATTATCCATATCATATTGATAGGGTAGGTATCATCTAATTATACAGGTATTGACATAGGATTATATTTTCTAATGTATTAAAGATGATTGTAATATGATTATCTTCGTATTTGCATGAAGAAGATAGGTGATAAACGTTCTGTAAGATTATTGTTCCTCATCACCATCCCTTTGCTATTCTTGCATTTTGCCTTTGCTATTATTATAAGAGAACCCTATCCTTCAGCTATTATGCCGGGGTTCGCAGGTGTTAAAAGCGAAGCAAAAAAAATAACGACTTCGGTTAGAAAAATAATATCATTCCCTTCCGATGGGGATTCGACCTTCATTGCAATCACAGATGTGTTTCAAAATATTTCACCGGTTGGAACGAACAGAATTCTGGATAGGATGCTTTTCAATACGAATGAGCAGCAAAGGGATCATCCTGCCAGAAAGAAATATGATCGGCTGCTCAGCAATATCCTGGGAGTTGAATTTATGCAAAAAGCAATCTCGTTAAGAAGTCGAATATCTTCAGAAAATGAAATAAATGAATTTAAAGATTGGATTCATCATCGGGTGGATAAACTCAATCCCGGAAGCTCTCAAGATTCTATACTCGTCTTGCGATATAACATAGTACAGGATATTGAAACGAGACAAGAATTAGACAGAATTATAACACATAAGGTGAGGGTGTATTAACATGATAGATAGATTGGATAATTGGATATTTAAAACTTACAAAGTGAGTGCCTCAGAATTGGGCGTTTATCGGATTATCTATGGATTATACATAATAACGATTGTAGGTTTCACAAACTATTCCGCTAGTTTCAGGGATTATCCCAGGAGTAGTTTTGACCCACCACCGGGAGTAGCATATTTGTTTTCTGAGATTCCTCCACTTTTATTTTTTCAAATGGCTGAGTGGGTTATTTTTCTTAGCACGATCTGTATTTTATTAGGATTTCTGACTCGATTTTCATCTATTGCTTTTACTGTAACAATCGTAATGCTCGATTCCATCTACTTTGGAAGTGGTAAGATCGACCACTCTTTTGTTGTTTGGCTGGTTCCATTTATGATGTCTTTTTCTAATTGGGGTGCTAGGTTTTCGCTGGACGAATTTTTCCTTAACAAAGGCAAAGGGCAGGTCCAATCGTGGCCAATAACATATATGAGTTTATTTGTTGGCTTTGGATTTTTCACAGCGGGAATAATCAAACTAGCGGGAGGTTGGTTGAGTTTTAGTCAGTCCATGGTGCAAGGATATGTTATACGAAATGCCCAATTATACGATCGAGCTGCTTGGTTATGTGAGCCTGCTTTGGCAATAA
>JAJCYJ010000912.1 GCA_029262975.1 Saprospiraceae bacterium | reverse complement strand
CTTCACTATTAAATACGTGTGCTTTCCCCGAAAAACGCATCCCCTCTTTTCCAGTAATTTTTGCGACGGAGCCCTCTAGTGCAAGATTGCCATATAATATACGGAGATGCCCAGTTGCTTTTATTGGATCGTGCAACCCATGAATCACGTTTTGTGAAGAACTGATTCTTTCAACTCCTTTGAGATTTTCTTCAATCGTCTGACCTGTAACTGTCATACACGATCCATGTAGCAAACCCTCGTCGAGCATCATCTTCATAACCGCAGGTATGCCTCCTACCTTATGTAAATCTTCCATTACATACTGACCACTGGGCTTCAGGTCAGCGAGAAAAGGTGTGGCATCACATATACGGGCAAAATCATTTATAGATAATGTAACACCCGATGCTTTAGCCATCGCTACAAGATGCATGACTGCATTTGTCGACCCTCCTAAAACAGTAATCAATCGAATCGCATTTTCAAAGGCTTCATAAGTCATGATATCCCTTGGTTTAATATCTTTCTCCAGCAGATTTCTTATTGCATCACCTAACCTGGAGCACTCATTTTGCTTGGCATCACTCACTGCTGGATTTGATGCATTATGAGGAAGACACATCCCCATTGCTTCAATTGCTGACGCCATAGTATTGGCCGTATACATACCTCCACATGCTCCTGCAGCAGGGCACGCTTTTAATTTCACTGAACGAAACTCCTCCTCAGAGATTTGGCCATTTATTTTTTGCCCAAGCGCCTCAAACGCTGAAACTATGTCTAACTTTTTTCCATTGTGAAAACCGGGCTTGATCGTACCTCCATAGACAAGTATGGACGGCCGGTTCAATCGTCCAAGTGCCATCATAGCTCCTGGCATATTTTTGTCACATCCTACTACCGCGATTATTCCATCATACCATTGCGCTGAAGCAACAGTCTCTATTGAATCCGCAATAATATCCCTTGATGGCAAAGAATATCTCATCCCGGCAGTACCCATAGAAATGCCATCACTTACACCTATAGTATGAAAAATTAATCCAACAAGATCTTTTTCATTAACTCCCTTTTTAATTTGCTCGGCAAGGCCATTGAGATGCATATTGCAGGGATTCCCTTCCCATCCGGTACTCACAATTCCAACTTGTGGTTTTTGAAGGTCACTTTCAGAAAGACCTATAGCATGAAGCATAGCCTGAGCACCAGGCTGACCTTCATTCTGTGTAACGTTTTTACTGTATTTATTGATCATCTGTCTGACTGTTAAATAATACTGTAGCTGCCTTGCTTTACACTTTTAATATTAATTTCTTCTCCCAATATTATTGATTCTACTATATCGCCAAATTGGCTGCAACTATAGCTCACTTCAGGATTCAAGTCAGTAGTCATGATGCTCTTCTCCATACAGGTGTCAATGGCTTCATAAATATCTTTTGCTTCCTGATGCATTTCAAAATGATCAAACATCATCGCAATTGACAATATCATAGCTGTTGGGTTGGCAATATCCTTGCCTGCCCCCTCGGGAAATGAACCGTGCACTGGTTCAAATAAACACCTTTTCTCACCTACAGAGGCCGATGGAAGTAACCCTAGAGATCCACCTATTACGCTTGCCTCATCTGAAAGAATATCACCAAATAAATTAGCTGTTAACATGACATCAAAACGCTTTGGGTTTAGAATCAACTGCATCGCAGCATTATCTACATAGAGATAGCTGAGTTTTACTTCAGGGTATTCTTTAGCAACCTGATCGACTGTTTCTCTCCAAAATCTTGAAGATTCAAGCACATTCGCCTTATCTACAAGACATAAGTCTTTTCTTCGATTCATTGCAGATTTAAAAGCCACATGAGCTATTCTCTTAATCTCATAATCTTTGTAGGACATAGTGTCGTAGGCCTCAGTGTTTTCTGCATCCCGACCACTGGCTCCAAAATATATCCCCCCTGTTAACTCTCTGAAAATAACAAAATCAGCCCCTTGAATTCGCTCATTTTTAATAGGCGAAAGACCGATTAACTTATCATATGCTTTTACAGGTCTTATATTGGCATATAAGCCTAAAGCCTTTCTTAGACCGAGTAGTCCTTGTTCTGGTCTTACTTTCAGAGTAGGGTCGGCATATTTTGGACTGCCTATAGCACCAAGCAAGACAGCATCTGCATCCATTGCAATCTCCAATGTTTCTTTAGGTAAAGGATTGCCAGTTTTATCAATAGCAATTCCACCAATTATAGCTTCTTTGAGATGAAAACTATGTCCATATTTTTCTTCTATGGCCTTTAATGCCTTAATACCCTGGGCCATTACTTCTGGTCCGATTCCATCACCAGGAAGTACAGCAATCTTTTTTGTTACACTCATAACTAGAATATGACTTGTTTTTCTTCGAAATTTTCGATTTCTCTTTCTAAAGAGAATAAGAAATCCAGATCATCATAGCCCTCGAGCATACACATTTTTTTATATGTATCTATCTCAAAATGAAATTGATAATCTGTACCAATAATTATAAAAGTTTGTGATGGCAAGTCAACTTTAAATTCAACTTTTGGATCAGATTCTATCGCCTTGAAAATTATATCCATTTCGTCTGATTTCAATTGAACTGGAAGCAGACCATTATTTAAGGAATTGCCTTTGAAAATATCTGCAAAGAAACTTGAAACTACAACCCTAATGCCGAAGTCATAAATTGACCATGCAGCATGTTCTCTGCTGGATCCACAACCAAAGTTTTCACCAGCCACAAGTATGCTTCCCCCATAAGTAGGGTTATTCAGTACAAAATCCTCAATGGGTTGATCGCGATTATCGTAACGCCAGTCACGAAATAAATTATCACCAAAACCTTCTCTGGTAGTAGCCTTAAGATACCTTGCCGGTATGATTTGATCAGTGTCGATATGCTCAATGGGCATTGGTATACCTGTTGATTGAATATTATTAAATTTTTCCATGATTATATTTCATTTCTTATATCCACAATCCTACCATTCAAGGCAGCGGCTGCGGCCATGAGCGGACTGGCAAGTATAGTTCGGGCTCCCGGACCCTGCCTTCCTTCAAAATTTCTGTTAGATGTGCTTACACAATACTCCCCGGCTGGTATCTTATCTTCATTCATTCCGAGGCAGGCTGAACATCCAGGTTCTCTTAATTGAAAACCAGCTTTTTCAAACACCTTATCCAGTCCTTCTTCTTTTGCCTGTTTTTCGACCTGTTTAGAGCCTGGTATTATCATCACCTGGACATCATCAGATTTGCGTTTCCCTTTGACAAAATTCGCTATA
>JAJCYJ010000911.1 GCA_029262975.1 Saprospiraceae bacterium | reverse complement strand
GATTTTAGCTTTGGTGCTAACATCGGATGGATGTTTGGAAAAATCAATTACAGCAGGAATATCGATTTTATTTCTGAAATAGCGGCTTTTGACAATGACTTCCGAACCTCGTATAATATGCGTGGCTTTTACAGCAAGCTTGGTTTTATTTATTTAAATGTTCTTAATAAAGCGGAAATTGCAGACAAAATTGGGCGAGAAGCACCAAGAACTCTGTCCGTAGGACTTACATATAAGCCCTCGCTTTCCTTTACTACTAATTCAGAGATAACTAATATTAACTTTCTGAGGATTGCTTCCGGCGCAACACTTACAGATACGCTTTCTTTTGCGGCGGATCTACAGGGTGCAGGTATTCTTCCTTCAGAAGTAGCTTTTGGAGCAACCTACACTCATGGGTTTAAATATGCTATTGGAGTAGATTTGAGGCATTCCAGTTGGAGTAAATATAAGAATGATGCAAATCCTGAAAACCTTTCAAATACAACCAGATATGCCATTGGAGGGTTCTTTCGTCCGGATTATAGTAATCTAAATAGCATTTTAAGCCGGGCATCTTATAAATTTGGATTATATTATGAGCAAGATCCAAGATCTATTGAAAATGAGCGAGTCAACACATATGGTGTTACTCTTGGTTTGGGACTGCCCTTAGCCTGGCAGAGAAAATTCTCGAATATTAACCTCGGTCTTAACATTGGGAAAAGATCAGTTTCAAATATATTGACCGAAAATTTTGTGAAAATTTCTTTCGGATTTACCTTTAATGAAGGAGACTGGTTTAGAAAATTTTATTTGGATTAATAATAAGAAAATTGACTTAGCATGAAATTTATTACAGCCTTTTTAGTCATCGTCGTCACATCACTCAATCAATTCTCATTTGCACAATGCGAAACATGGGTAGGATCAGCTAATGAAGATCACCTCACTAATCAGCATTCCGTCTATCGTGGATTTATCAAAACAGATAATTTTGTCGATGCCATTGAGCCTTGGAGAGAAGTATATAAAGCTGCTCCTGCAGCAGATGGTATGCGTGATTTTCATTATACAGATGGTATAAAGATTTACAAATATCTGCTAAACAAAGAGACTGATGAAGCTAAAAAAGCAGAGTATATAGATACTATTCTAGATCTATACGACCAGACGATCGAATGCTATCAGAATAGAGCCATCAAGATGAAAAATGGTACAGATGAAAAGTATGCTGCTAAAATCGCTGACCTTTATTCCAGGAAGTCATACGATATGTATTATGAATTTAGAAGTTCTTATTCTGAGACTTTTGAGTCGTTACAATATGCACTTGAAATTGGAGGACTTGGATCACCATATACAATAGTTGTTCCTTATGCTAATATTACCGTTTATCAATTTTTAAAAGAGCAGATTGGTAAAGAGGAAGCTCGATTAGCCCATGACGAAATGTTAAAAGTCTGTGATTATAATATTTCGAATGGTCATGAATATGCACAATATTATAAAGATGCTCAGGCAAATGTATTAGCTGAATTTAAAAAGATTGAATATCAAATATTTGATTGTGATTATTTCAAAGATCAGTGGAAACCTGATTACGAGGATAATAAAGATGATCCAAGTTTTGCAAAAGACTTGTACAACAGACTTAGGGCAAGAGGATGTGAAGATGAAGATCCTTTTATGGATGAGCTTAAGAAGAAATGGGAAGCTTATGCTACTCAAGAAAATGCAAGAAGACAGGCTGAATTTGAAGCAAATAACCCAGGTATTCAGGCGAGAAAAGCATATGAGAGAGACGAATGGGAATTGGCTATTTCACTATATGAGGATGCCATCAATGCAGAGACAGACGCAGAACAAAAAGCAAAATATCACTTCTCAATAGCATCTATTCATTTTAGAAAACTAAATAAATACAGTCAGGCAAGAAGCGAGGCATTAAAGGCCGCGGAATTAAGACCTGGATGGGGAAGACCATATGTCTTGATCGGCGATATTTACAGTAAGTCTGCTCGCGGATGTGGAGACTCCTGGAACCAATCGCTCGCTGTAATTGCAGCTTATGATAAGTGGTCTTATGCAAAGTCAAAAGAATTAAATCCAAGTGTTCTGGAGGATGTGGATGATAAGCTTGGAAGATATCGTCAATATTTTCCTCCGCAAGATGAAGGTTTCATGAGAGGCGTGAAGGAAGGAACCAGACAATCTGTCGGATGCTGGATCGGCGAATCAGTCAGCGTACGCTACAGATAAAATTATAACCATTTTAAAAAAAAGGTTGTCCTCTTCAGAAGACAACCTTTTTTTATGACATTCATCTTAAAATTAGAAAGAATAACATGAAAGTATTGTTGCCATTTGTATATCGCTAGTTGAAATGATATCTTGCTATGCACCTCTAATGAGTACCTAAAATCTGAAATATGTCGAATCTAAGTTTTCTCACCTTATTTAGTTTCATAATCCTACTATCCTCGTGCTCCTCCTCCACTACTGCTGTGGTTACTCCAGCACCCGCACCTACACCTGTAATAGAGGTGGACCAGGAAGCGACAAGTTGTACAACCCTTGCGGATTTGAGCCCTTCAATTAGAAGTAGCACCGAAGATGCTTTTACTCTGTATAGGGATGAAATGCGATTTAAGAAATATAAAGAAGCGCGAAAACTATGGAAGGTAGCATATTATAATGCGCCTGGATCCAATGGTTCAGCTACCTATCATTTTGATGACGGCATTAAAATATATGACTACTTGTTTGATGAGGAAACGTCTCAATTAAAAAAAGCAAAGTTGGTCGATACCATATTGAGTATTTACGATAAACGCATAGAATGTTTCGGTGATGACGGGACGATTATTGCACGTAAGGCATTTAACTCTTACTATAGATATTCCGATTTTACAGATAGTAATGAGACGTTTGCTATTTTTAAGGAAGTTGTAAAAAGAAAAAATTTAGATTCGGATTATTTTATAATTAATCCATATTCAAGACTGCTTTACGACAAGGTACTGGATAAGAATATTGAATACCATGAAGCGAGTCAATTGGCATTAAAGATTTTTGAAATAATACAACACGGGAAAGAAAACTGCGAAGATAAATATTGTGAAGCCTGGGAGATTATCGACGAATATGCGCCACCCTTACTTTCAGGGCTTGAAGGTGTTCGAGGCTTTTATCCCTGCACCTATTATATGGATAAATATTTACCACAATACTATACTGCACCCGACGATTGTGATAATGTGACGGAGGTATATTTAAAGATGGTATGGGCTGTGTGCGATACACTCGATGCCCGATTTGTAATGCTCAAGGAGGCAAAAGAAAAAGAATGTTATGTGCCTCCTCCTCCTCCGGGTAAACTAAGACTGGCTTATAATTGTCTTGAAAATGGGGATTTCAATTGTGCCATTGAAAATTTTGAATTGTATGTTGAAGATTCTGACGACCCGGAGAAAAAAGCCAAATACTTACATCTTATCTCAAAGATCTACTATGCACATATGAAGAACTTTGTAGCCGCCAGGAAATATGCGCTTTTGGCTATCCAACAAAGACCTAACTGGGGTGACCCGATTATGTTAATTGGCAAACTTTATGCGTCTAGCGGTCCTCTTTGTGGTCCTGGACGAGGTTGGGACAGTCAAATTGTTACTTGGGTTGCTATTGATAAATTTATTGAAGCTAAGAGAGTGGATCCATCTGTTGCAAACGATGCCAATGAATGGATAAATAGATACAGACAATATATGCCTAAAAAGGAAGACATTTTCTTCAGACAATTAAAGGCAGGGGATACTTACAAAGTGCCCTGCTGGATACAGGAAACAACAACTATAAGAACAAGTGACTAAGCCTTTATTTACAGTAATTAGAAAATAAAGACTATAGGGAACTAAACCAATCTACAAGATTTTGGCGCTGGTCAGGACTTAATTTGGCTTCGCTGTGAGCGATCCAATAACTCATAAGTGGCATTGATTTTTGTCCGACCATCTCGGCGCATTCTTCCAATTTATGATTCTGCTTCTTCTCATTGTATTCTCCCCACAATGAAAAGTTCAGATGCTTTCTTCCTTCTTTTATATGACCTTTAATCCACCAGGAAAAAGGAGCAATATCAGTATACCAAGGGTATTTCGTCTTGTGAGAGTGACAATCATAACAAGACGACTTAAGGATGTTTGCTATTTCAGAATCAGGCTGAGTAATAGTGATAAAATCACTTTCGGAAACTGAAACTGGATTCGATTTATCGATGCGAAAGACTTGCATTAATAAAAATACAATCAAAGCGCTCCAGGCTATTTGTCTTTTACTGAATCGCTTTGTAAATATCCACTTCATGACTAAATGTTTTCCTAATTAGACGAATCCAACAATCCTTGAATCTCAGCTGTCGTAATCACTGGTGTACCACCTGGCTTAGAAGCAGTTATAGCACCCACCGCACAGGCAAACTTTAAAGATTCAGGAATAGTCTTTTGACCTAAGTATTGATAAATAAAAGATGCTAAAAATGCATCGCCGGCACCTACTGTATCTTTGACTTTTACTTTAAAAACTGGTTGAACATACCACTTTCCTTTATGAAAACAAACAGCACCTTCACCTCCTAATGTAGCTATGACAAATTGAAAATTGTATTTTTCTGATAGTGCACTCATTTGCTCTTTTCGATCGTAGCCTTTTAAGTCAGACCATTTAGATATCATGTCTAGTTCATCCTCATTCATTCTTAGGATATCTGCCTGTTCAATCATGCGAAGGATCGTATGTTTATCATATTGTCCTGCTCTTAGATTGACATCACATATCTTTAATTTAGCATAAGGTAATAATTGAAATAATGATGCTCGCGAGCGTTCATCCCTTAAAGCAAGGCTGCTATAAACAAAAGATCGGGCAGATTGAACCAGGTTGATTATAGATTGATCAATCTTAATATCGTCCCAGGCGACAGGATGGACTATTTCATATTGAGGTTCTCCATCTTGGCCGAACGTAACACGCACTACACTCGTCGGCAAGGAAGTATGACGCTGGATGTATTTGGTAGATATTCCTATTTCATTGATGAGGGAGTAAAATTCGTCTCCTAATTCATCACTACCCAGGCTGCCAATCAGTTCTGACTTTAAACCAAGAGAAGTTGCTCTGTTGACAATGTTAAAAGGAGCTCCACCAGCTAATTTACCTTCTGGAAGCAAGTCCCAAATAAGTTCGCCAAAACATACAAGATCCGTCGTAGTTTTCCGCAAGTATTAGAGTACTTGAAGTTCTCCCAATAGTTGTTCCGGAGTCTTGTACCCTGGTGAAGATTTTATTGGATTTAGATTGCTGTCGAGATAAACCATAGTAGGATAACCCATACGCCCATTCATTAATTTCAGGGCCAGCTTGTTAACACCCTTCCGACCAGTATTGAGCCATTCATATGTTTCGCCTTTGAAAGTGACCGATTCTCTCTGTTCTGCATTGAATTTAACTATTACAAAATTTTTATTGAGATACTCGATTACTTCGGGGTCCGTAAAAGTTTTCCTATCCATGACTTTACACCAACCACACCAGGTGGTATACATATCAATCATCACCCTTTTATTGAGGTTCTTCATTTTATCGAGATCTTCTATAGCATACCAGGTTAATCCTTCCGGAGTGGTTTGATAGGCTTTCACACCTAAGTCATTTGCTGAGGCTTCGGATATATTGCATGCGCTATACATGGATAGCATGATTAGCGATAAAATGATCAGGATAAGTGATTTCATAGTATGGTGTTAAATGTTATACTTAATATCATACGAAGTTAAACATGAAATATTTCATTTGGAAAGCTGTGACAAAGAATAAGAGAAGATTAACTAAATAAAAAGGCATGAAAATGCAGGAGAAAGTTAGGATTTCATACCCGATAAACTCATTTTAACCTTTTTTTCCAATTCATGCAAAGCATCTTTGACTAAAGGATCAGTATCGATAAGGTCTTCGACTGTTTTACAAGAATAGATGACCGTACTGTGATCTCGGCCGCCAAAATTATCACCTATTGCCTTTAGAGAGCTATTCGTGTGATGTTTGGCCAGATACATAGATAGTTGTCTTGCCATTACGACTTCTCTCTTTCTTGTCTTACCCTGAATTTTTTCTACAGAGACTTTAAGATGGTCTGAGACAAGTTGTTTAATGTTTTCTATGGTAATTTCTTTGGATATTCCAGTAACGAAATTTTCAACAACGCTTTTGACAAGATTAATATCAATGGTTTTATTATTAAGAGATGACTGTGCGATAAGCGATACAAGTACGCCTTCTAATTCACGGACATTATCTTTTACATTATAGCTTATAAATTCGATAATATGCTGGGGCAGTGTTACCTTTTCATCATCCAATTTTGACCCAACGATGGCCATTCGAGTTTCTAAGTCCGGAGTTTGAAGATCTGCGGAAAGTCCCCACTTGAATCTCGATATTAATCTATCTTGAATACCTTCCAGAGATTTAGGAGGTCTGTCAGAAGTTAAAATGATTTGTTTACCCAGTTGGTGTAGCTGGTTAAAGATGTTAAAGAAAATCTCCTGGGTTTTAGTTTTACCGGAAAGAAACTGGATATCATCAACTATAAGGACATCTATGGACTGGTAAAAATTTACAAGATCGCTTACAGAATTCTTTTTAATCGATTCTATAATTTGATTTGTAAATCTCTCAGTACTGACGTAGATCGTATTTTTTTGTTTAAATTTTTCTACAACTTCATTACCAATTGCATGCGCGAGATGAGTTTTACCCAGACCTACATCACCATAGATGACCAATGGATTAAAAGCTGTACCTCCGGGGTTTTTTGCAATGGCCTTCCCTGCACTTCGAGCCAATTTATTGCAGTCTCCTTCAATAAAATTTTCGAATCGATATTTAGCATTGAGCTGTGGATCGACTTTAATCTTTTTGATTCCGGGAATCACAAATGGATTGGCAATGTGTTCAGGAGAATAAAATCGTCGTTCTGTTGGTCCACCATTATGACCAGTCCTCGTATGATTTTCGACAAATATCTGATACTCTAATTGACCTGTGGGACCTAATTCTTGCCGAATTGTTTTCTTGAGTAATCCAACATAATTTTCTTCAAGCCATTCGTAGAAGAAATTATTCGGAACCTGAATTGTGAGAGAACTGTCTTCTAATTTAATTGGCTTGATTGGTTCAAACCAAGTTTTAAAACTCTGTGCATTAATACTTTTACGTATAGTTTGCAGACAGTTCTCCCATGCCGATAAATGGTCTAAAGTCATTAACTTCAGGTCTAAAATCTCAATTTAATATATCAGAACGAATACGTGTTTTTGGGATGGCGAGAGCACGTCTCTCAGCTTGAGACAAAGATGGAAATAAAATTAGAATATAAGAAAATCCTAGGCAGAAGTTTCAAATATAATTAATCGTAATACGTCTTCTCATCTATTTGATTTTCAGTTCTTTATATATTAGATAGATATAAAGATTATAAAGGGTTGATTTATAATAAAGACAATTAATGCAACACTTGATAATCAGTCCTTTACGTATTAACCCATAGGGTTTTTCACTGATAGGGTACCCCCTATTTGGGCCATTTTTCTACTTCCTTTTTCAAAATACAAATCTATCCTTCCGAGTAGAATTCCGGCCCATCCGGCCTGGTTAATGACAACAGGTTGACCTTTTTGATTCTTTTCTACGTGTGGCTCCTTCATGAATGTATGAGTATGACCACCGATTATCAAATCTGTGCTCTCTGTATTTTGCGCTATAATCACGTCAGATACAGTTTCATTACGATATCTGTAACCGAGATGACTCAGACAGATAACGTAGTCGCAATCCAGCTCCTCTTTAAGCATGCGCTCATATTTTTGAGCGACTTTTACCGGATCAAGATATTGTGTTTCTTTGTAGAGCTGTTTCGGGACCAGTCCTTCTAACTCGATACCCAGACCATATAATCCTATTTTTATATCACCAAACGACCAGACCTTGTGATCGATGGTCTTCCCGTTAAGTATCGTATTTTTCAAATTATAATTACTTACTACAATAGGAAAGTCTGCATATTTCAATTGATTTGCAAAACCATCGATACCCGCATCAAAATCGTGATTGCCCATTGTAGCTATGTCATAACCCAACTCTGTCATCAACTTCATCTCTAGTTCTCCCCCATAAAGATTAAAATAAGGGGTGCCCTGAAAAATGTCCCCAGCATCCAGAAGCAAGGTAGACTGACCTTCTCTTCTAATTTGATCAATTAATGTTTTTCTTTTCGCTACACCACCCTGACCTTCATTTCGGCTTCCATCCATAGGGAATGGGTCTATCCGACTGTGTACATCATTAGTATGTAAAATGGTTAAATGAAATAATTCATTCCGCGCTGGGAGCGCAGATAAAGGCAATGTATTAAGATAACCAAGAGCTGCAGTGTACGCAGTACTTTTAATGAATTTTCGCCTATTCATGATCTAAATTTATTATTCGTCCTTCTTTCTTCGCAGTTTGATTAATGCCTGACTTCGTGTCCTTTTTAATATGATTGATAAAAGCATCTCGTATGAGTACTTCGATATCTTTTCTTTTAAAGCTATTGAGCATATCACTACCAGATCCGCCACCAGCAATATAGTCAGGTACTGCAAAATGATAGATCCGTCTATCTTCCAGGGGCTCATTATGTAAAGTGATCTCTACTGCCTTTTTATCTTTTATCTTAAAACTTAAACCTTTGCTTATTGGCCAGCCACGACCTCTTGCAATGTGATCCAAAAATTCTTTTGTTCCCTTTCCATCTGCGGATATAATTGATATCATGTTATCAAATGGCATAACTTCATACACTTCACCTATTGTGATAGGCCCTTCACTCATCCCGGTGACTCTTATACCGCCCTGATTCTGGACAGCGAAATCAAGAACACCGTCATTTAATTGTTTAGATTCTTCATACAACATATCCGCAAGCCAGTTGCCAATATTAGATTCTGGACTTTCTTTTGTAAGCGACACTTCGAGGTTTCCGATGACTTCATCCATAACAGCAGCCAGGCTATCACGATATGGGGCAATCATCATATCTATATCTTCATCTCCGTTTTTGACTTGCTCAGACACCCGCTCATACCGCAATTCTGTTTCGGACAAGTATAATGTACTCCGACAGGCACCAACAATTAATAAAACAACCAGTATTAATATATATTTTTTCATCGAAAATAGAGTTCAACTTCTTTTCTAATAGCTTCTCTTACTTTGGCACTTAATGTAGCATCAATAGTTCTGCCAGTCGCTATGAGGGCTGCTTCAAAATCTTCTTTGTCCTTCTTCTGATGATCCACATAACTCTGTGTAATAGTGGCTATTATATTGTCCTTTAGTAATGTAACCATCTGCCAAAGCTGGTT
>JAJCYJ010000910.1 GCA_029262975.1 Saprospiraceae bacterium | reverse complement strand
CAAAGATGTAAAGAAATTGAAGGTTACTGAAGCACCGATCAAAGAACAAATTGTGCAATTTGAAAAAACCCTCAATAATAGTGGTCAAATGAAGGCTGCCAGATCAATGGGCAAGCAGGGTATGCAAATGATGCAAGGTGGGGGGAAAAGCAAGAGAAGAAGACCAAAAATGAGATAAACACGGACATTCGCAGAAGCACAATTAATAAATGCAGAAGGCTTCTAAAAGATGACTCACGAAATTCTTAGAAATTATTCAGTTTCAGGGGCAGCAAAAAGGGAATAATTGAAATATGTTTTCTATAAAGAGTTTGTTTTTAGATATTTCGAAATAATTATAATATTATTAAATTATTTGCAAGTTATTAATAAGTCACCCTATATTTGTATTGTCTTTAGAAGTAAAGTACATTTTTTAAATACTGTGAGGTGATGAAAAGGTAGCCATGCTCTCTTGTCTCGGGGGTGGGGAACACGCGATAAACACTGGATAGGGGTTGACCACAAATTTTTCTTTTGTCCAGAGGCTAAGCTCCTCGTGAAGGTTCGAATCCTTCTCTCACAGCCATAAAATGAATAGTCAATAAAGCGTCTTAGTCCTCATGATTAAGGCGCTTTTTTTATGAGAACTTCCGGATTAGGACAATTGTGGCCGAAGTAATTCACCCTGGATCGACTACATACTCCAGGATAATCGCCCTTATTCCCTTCAAGATCTATGATAATTTGAAAATGCAAATGAGGCAACCATCCTCCATTTTCCAATATAGACCCAATAGTACCGACAATTTCTCCAGCGGATAAAGTATCACCAACTTTCCAAATGTCAATATGCGAACTACTCAGATGACCATATAAGGTGTGGAATTCCTGCCCCTCATAACTATGTTTTACTACTAGGGTATATCCGTAATCGAGAAGCTTATCATTAAAACCAAAACTGTGAATTACACCGTCTATGGGTAAATGTATTGATGAATTAACGGGTCCCCAAATATCGACACCCAAGTGTATATCACGGACTGACTCATGTGTCCCATCAAATAAATCACTTTGATATAATGATCGGTGTTCCATATATCCACCGATGAGCCACAAGGCTTTATTTTCATATTGGCATTGAGATAAATAGGATTTGAGACCATCTTCAGTATCGATATTTAATTGACTCAGATGATCCTTATCAAGATTGATCTTAGCAAAATCTTTAGCATTATATTGCCGGCCCATAATAGGGAATATGTCTTGGTTGTTGACTGTTATATTTATGCTTGTCATGCCTTTATTAACGGATCATAGAGCGATTCGAAGAGGATCAATAAAACTCAGGATAAATTTATACAGATTTACAGCGACAATGATCCTTTAAAATTCTTTTCTTTAAGCTCATTTTGAAGCTCTTTATGAGTATCATAACATTAATTACAGATTTCGGATCTAAAGATTACTATGTAGCACTACTGAAGGGGCATCTCCTGACTGCTGCCCCTAATGCTATGATTGTTGATATCACACATGAAATTTCGCCACATGATATCATGGAAGGGGCATTTTTTTTGAAAAATACTTATAACAGGTTTCCAAAAGGGACGATTCATATAGCCGGTGTAAATACTTATTACGGTCCCAATAGCAGGCTATTAGTATTTCAACATGATGAATATTATTTTGTTGGCCCTAATAACGGATTGTTTTCATTAGTGCTCTCAGAGATTGAAGAGAGTAATATTTATGAAATTGCTGATCAGGATATTCTTGATTTGTACGACATCATTACAAACGCGGTGCAAGGAATCACACTTGGAAGTCCGTTACATTTATTAGGGAGGAGGACAACTGCTTTTGAGCGTAAACTAAGCCTTCAACCAGTTGTAAGCAGTGATCAAATTAGAGCGACTATCATTCACGTCGATCACTTTGGTAATGTTATAATAAACTTAACCCAAGACACTTTTGAGCGAATTCGTAAAGGAAGAAATTTTATGATATTTTATAAAAGTAACGAACCGATAGTACGCTTATCCCGGCGGTATAATGATGTTCAAATAGGTGATGTATGTGTTTTCTTTAATTCCATTAACATGCTGGAATTAGCGATTCATATGGGTAATGCTCATGAATTACTTAACCTGAATAAGAATGAAACCATCCAAATAGATTTCTTTTAATGTTCTATTAAGACTTCTAATTTATCTGTCCAATGATTATCAGACTTGTTAAAATGACTTTTGCGGAAAATGAAGTAGATGAATTCAAACGCCTTTTTGAGTTGGTAAAAGATCAAATCGTAGAATTTGATGGATGTTCTGCATTGGATCTTCTGCAAGATAAAAATGATAAAAGAATATTTTTCACATATAGCAAATGGGATGATGAAGCATCATTAGAAAAGTACAGGAACTCCACCTTATTCACGAATACATGGGCCAAAGTAAAACTATTATTTGTTGACAGCCCTAATGCGTGGACCACGAAAAATATTTCAACATCAATCGATACTGTTTAATAATGAGACATATTATCGAGCTTTCAGATTATAATATTTCCATAGGACCCATAAAAAGTACTCTTCGAGAATACCTTTCGGAAAGAATCTATTCTAAGATAGCCATCCTCGTAGATGAATGTACTTCGATTCACTGTTTACCCTTAATTAAAAATTTAATCACGCAACCTCTTATCATTACAATTCAATCAGGTGAAAAAAACAAGGTATTAGAGACCACAAAACAAATTTGGTCGAAGCTGGCTGATGCAGGATTTGACAGACATAGTCTAATGATAAATTTGGGAGGGGGTGTAATAGGAGATATGGGAGGTTTCGCCGCATCTTGTTATATGAGAGGGATAGACTTTATACAAGTACCTACAACTTTACTCTCGCAAGTAGATGCATCTATCGGAGGCAAACTTGCCATCGATTTTAAAGGACTCAAAAATTTTATTGGATTATTTCAAAATCCTTGTGCTGTCCTAATCGATCCGGTATTTTTATCAACCTTATCTGTTAGAGAAAAAAGAAGTGGTTATGCTGAAATGATTAAGCATGGTTTGATAAGAGACAAAGTAATATGGAGCAGACTTCGTTCTTATGAATCATGGGAGCATACAGATTGGAATTATGAAATATATCAATCTGTTCTCATTAAAAAAGCAATTGTAGAGATTGACCCTAAGGAGATCGGGATTCGGAAAATTCTAAACTTTGGACATACTATCGGGCATGCTGTAGAGTCTTTAGCTTTGAATTCTAAAAGCCCATTATTGCATGGAGAGGCGATCGCAATTGGTATGGTTGCAGAATCCGTACTTTCATGCTTAAGCACAGGGTTGAGCTCCTCGGCCTTACAAAATATTGTATCTTTTATTCGCAAAATCTACACCGACTTGCCATTAGAAAGTTTGGATAATATAGAAGAGATCAAATCAATAATGAATTCTGATAAAAAAAATAAGGATGGAAAAATAATGTTCTCCTTACTAGAAGGTGAAGGCAGATGCACGTATGATAAAGTCACAACCAAGGACCAAATAGAACAATGTGTAAAACGCACATATGAGATGCTTTCGGATATTTAATTTATAATTAGTTTAATGCTAAAGGATTCTTTCCATGAATTTTGAAAACATTTATGTAGCAGCCAGTAGCCAGCATGTAGGCAAGACTACCAGCACACTCGGTCTTGTTTCGACTTTTCTACAGCGTAATATTAACGTTGGATATTGCAAGCCTGTTGGGCAGAAATATATCCAGGACATTTTTGTAGATAAAGACACTTTATTATTTGCGGATCTCATAAAATTTGAAATTACTCCGGAGATACACAGTCCTGTAGTCCTGCCTAGTCAAAGGGTTCGTGATTTGATTAAACATCCAGAACAAAACAACCTGGAACAAAAGATTATTGCTGCCAGAGATAACCTTAATAAAATCCATGACCTAACCATATTTGAGGGAACCGGGCATCCAGGGGTAGGCAGTGTGGTAGGCCTTTCTAATGCACGAGTTGCCAAGTTGTTAAATGCCGGAGTGATAATGATCGTAGAAGGAGGAATAGGAAGCACAATTGACATGTTACATATGTGCACAGCATTGTTCAGAGAGGAGGGAGTGCCGATAATTGGAGTGATTATCAATAAAGTAAAAGCTGATAAAATAGAAATGGTCAGTGAGTATCTCAATATTTGGCTAAAGCGACATAATATACCTTTACTCGGAATTCTACCCTATGATGAACTGCTTGCATATCCATTGATGAGTACAGTGGCTGATGCGCTTAAAGCGACTGTCGAACTTCACGAAGAAAAATTAGATAATCGTGTAGAAAGCATGTTGGCGGGCTCTCTTGTAGACTTAAAAGAGCTCAAGTCCTTCCAGAATCTTTTGTTAATTGCAAGCAACAGAACTATTGATAGGGCCATAAAGAAGGTAAGGTCGTTTTCTGAGTTTAAAGGAATAACGGAGTGTCCATTATCCGGTGTTATAGTCACCGGGGATGGAGAAATAGATGATGAGTCAATGCAATATATCAGCACTCATGAACTCCCATTACTTAGATCTCATTTTGATACCTATGGAGCCGTTCTGAAAATAAGTAGAATTGAAGTAAAAATTAATAGACACACGCCATGGAAGGTATCGCGGGCTATAGAAATGATCAAGACAAATGTAAACCTCGATTCAATTCTGGCTCAATGCAAGACCCCGGCTTGAATAATGTGGCCTTATCCTTAATTAACTTTCGATTAGTTAAGAGATAGAGTTCTTAGATTGGACACCACCTTTATAAACCTTGTGGGCTCTTCACCCATATCAATCTTGTAATTAATACTAATGTCTCCTTTTGATACACCATAAGAAACCAGAAGGTTTTTAATAACCGTCAAATTCTGTTCTACCAGCTCATCTCCAGAGGGCGTCTTTGCGGCAGTAATTTCTATTTGATTAGCATAAGTTTGGTGATAGTGAGTAGCAAGATCTGCAAGATTTGATTTCATAAACTCATCTAAATCCCAACCGTCATCAGCAAGGGCAATAAATCTAATTTGATCCATTTGTTCCTTGGTAAGCCGTTTGTAACTCGCTGTAGCCTCTATTACTTTTGTCTTGTGATCTTTGCTGCTTGCGAAGTATTCTGGGACCTCCATATATGTCGTAATTATCTCACCCTTTTCGTTGAGATCTACTAACAGTGCCTTACCGTCAACAACTACAATTGTTGTTTCTTTTTCAAGCGAAATAAAAGATGGAGAAAGAATAACTACCGTACAGAATAAAATAGGGAGAAGTATTTTGGAAAGCATCATTTTGAAAGAGATTAAGTTGTCTTAATCCGACCAATAATTATGCCATATTACTGGATAGCTGATCTTGATGAAACACTTAATGTAAAGTAAGGGTTTTCTAATGTTGATGATTCCCTTATTAGCTTGATATCTGATTTGGAAACTCCTTGCTTTGTCAATAGTATTATAAGGCTATCAACAGAACTTTGATCTGCTTCGATATTTATATAAGTCTTGATTGTTATCATACCATCCTTATTCGATCGATAAAGATTATGCACATATTCAGCTAGACTTCCTAACTGATTGTTTAACTGAGCATCAACATTGACGATAATTAGTTCTTTAGTTGGTTTCTTCTCATTACCAAAATAAAATGGTCCAGCCACTGAAGAGATCAGGGAGAAGCATACGAATAGACAGAGCAGAAAAGCTCTGCTTTTGGTTATATCCATGGGTAAAAGTTTTGCTTGAACTCAGATTTATAGAGATGGGTTCTCACATAAATCGAAATTTCAAGTATATGTTCACTTACTAAACTACATCATTAGGACGATTAGTTCTTGATAAGTGACATTTTTATCCAAAAACTAGTGTATTCCACTAGTAGTTTATGGATTGTTGATGGAGTAAACCCGAAAAACATCATCAACAAGTTGTCACTTTTATAGTAGATCCATCTTTTTGAAGATTTGATTTTTCTAAAAAGAACCTCGAAGTGATAAAATCAAGTTGCGTCCGGGAGCACTTACACCTGATGCAAATAAGCGATAGTGTTTGTCAAAAAGATTTTCTAACGCCAGCGAAATCTCGATATTTTTATATGCATAGCTCGTATAAATATTAAGAGTTGACCAGGCTAAGGAACCATTGGCTGTAGCTAACTCTGGATTATCAGCAGAACCACCATATTCTGACAGAAGCTTTGCTGAATTAAACCGGTGATTTGCTTTTACTTTCCAGGGGCCCTGTTGATAATTCAATTCTATTTTGCCATATGTAGGAGGTATATGAGCCAAAGGGGATTTTTCTCCATTGTGATCTACTTCCTTTCCCTTGGTCAAATTAAATGATCCATTCCATTTTAAACTTGTCGAAATGGATCCAAAAATTTGAGTACTCAACCCATAAATTTCAGCTTGTTGAATATTTTGATTACCAACTATTATCAAAGTTTCTCCATTACTCACCCACATATTTTGCCCGTTAGGTCCGTTAAAAGGTCGTCTGACAATAGCATCGGACAATTGTGTATAATAACCAGTGAGGCCAATATCTAAAAACTTGTGATCGTGGGAAGCAAGTGTTATTTCAAAATTCTTTGAACGTTCTGGTTTGAGATTTATATTGGGAAATGTAATTTCACCCCCATTAACACGGATCTTTGAGAGATCATCTATATTGGGAGACCTGAAAGCTGATGAAATGATACTTCTGATCTGCCACTTATCAGTTAACAACCATGTGCCTCCAATCGATCCTGTAACTGATTGGTTCGATCCACTTATGCCGTCGTAAAATTCGGAAGGCCAATCAACAGGATCGTCTCGTTCATATGAAAGAAAATAGGATGAATTTGCATACCTCACTCCGGCACTTAAATTATATGCCTCATTTTTGCTTTTCCCTTTTACAAAAAAATAAGCCCCAATGTTGGTAAGTCTGTTTGCACCACTTGCATATCTTGATAGTACTGAGGGGAAAATAGAACTTGTATTGATGTCTTGGTCATAGGCATTGCTTTCTACTGTGTTATGTTGAATATCAGCACCATAATCTAAAGACCAGAAATTGTTGGCTGTTAGATACTTTGAGAGATCGAGGGTTAAGCTATAGACGGAGACATCTTCCTCCTCAGTATTTCTAATCGTTTGTTCAAATATTCTTGAGATTCTGTCCTCATCGATCCGTTGATATGCTCCTATCAGGATTGCCTGATCATAGAATGCGGTTTTCTGTATATTCCTATAATCCAGAGCAGCAAGAAATCTTTTCTGAGGGCCATAATTCCATTCCGCATATCTAAGTTTACCATCTTTTATTTCACTCAGATTATCATAACGCGGCACGTTTGATCCAAATGAATATTGAATGTTTGCACTAATCCGATTCTCGGTATCAGGAGTAAATAAAAACTTCTGAAGAAAGTCTACCTGGTTGTAATTTGTACCAATCTGTATATTAGGATTGTCATTATCGATAACAATATCACTGCCATCATTCGATATTCCCTGATATATTAATCGTTTTCCATATTCGGGAAAATCAGGATCTCTTTTACTTCCGGTCCTTAGATTGCCAAAATCACTAAATGTAAGACTTGTCAAAGAGCCCCACTTTGACTTTCCTGCAGAGTAATCAAAATGCAAGGATTTTTCATTATTGGCTGAGGCATATCGAGCATAATATTGTGCTTCTGTTACAAGCTTATTTGGGCTTTCTGAAAGTTGTGGGCTTCGGGTTTTGAAATTGACAACACCGCCAAGAGCATCACTTCCGTAAATCAAGGAATTTGGCCCAAAAATCACCTCCATCCGCTCAAGCATAGCCTGGTCCACTGTGACAGCATTCTGTAAGTGACCACTTCTATAGATGGCATTGTTCAGTCTGATTCCATCAACAACTAATAAAACCCGGTTGGCCTCAAAACCTCTAATTATGGGACTTCCGCCTCCCATCTGACTCTTTTGTACAAAGACGCCGCCGTGATGAGATAAAGCATCTGCCGATGTCTGTGTATTAGTGGCGCGAATATCTTCGATATTAATTGTCTTTATCTGAAAGGGCAGCTCACTTTGTGCTACTGACTTTCGACCAAGGACGACCACTTCTTCAATTATCTGGTTACTGAGAATCATGACGACCACATTATTTTGCTTGCTGATCTCACCTGCGGTTGTCTCCACTTCGCCATAACCAAGAAATCGGAATTTAATAACCAGATCCGAAGAAATACCATTCAGATCGACCTGACCATTACGATCAGTCACTTCGCCGTATGACAAGTCTTCAGAAAACACCTCAACACCGGGAAGTGTTACACCTCCTTTATCAGTTACTATGACTTTCTGAGCAGAAACATCCAAACAGATAAGCGATATTAAAAGAAACTTATAAACGTGGCAATAAAATCGAAAATGTCGTTCCTTCATTAGGTTTGGAATGCTTAAC
>JAJCYJ010000909.1 GCA_029262975.1 Saprospiraceae bacterium | reverse complement strand
GACGAAGTATCTTTAGATAAGTTGGGTTCATAAGAAGTTGTTCAGTCTTCATCCTTAGTCTAGTGTCCCAATCTTCATTTTCATTTTTAACAAAGTGATATTCAATTAGACCCTCATCAACTAATTCCTCAAAGAGCATGTCTGTAAAAGGCTCAATTGCAGTTTCTAACTCATCTAAGTGACTGGCTGTTCTTGGCAATGAAACCTCATAAAATTTAATTATTTGTGATCTGAGTGAGTCATTTTTAATCTTATCCAAGCCTCCTACTGATTTGATGGCTTCGTAAGGACCTCGATCAAATGACATTGACAAGTGCCACCCCAGATATCCAGATTTATCTATATATTCTTCATTTGACACCCGTTTGCCAGAATCTATAATATCCAGAATGTAGTTAATCGATCCGTCCTTTTTATTCATCCTATCAAGAAGGATATGAAACAACTCCTGATCACTTTTTAAGGATGTAAGCAACTCTTTTAGCATACCTTGTTCAAACCTTCGATCCATACGCTCCACATTCCAGTTATTTATCTGTAAAGCAATTAGAATCCCAATGACTACCAATGCAATTTCACCGATAGCATAAAGCAGGTACCTGCCTGCCGGTCCCGGGACTCTCGTCGAGACTTCCGAGGACTCTTGACGGAGCGAGGTAAGCGTTCTGGCTAAACCTGAGACAATCAATGACTTACGTATTTTTCTTAAAAATGTAAGCATACCTTAAATATAAGAAAGTAGTTCAAAGTCTACTGACGAAGCCTGTGGCTTGTCAGCACTTCGCCTCAAAGCGGCTCCATAACTTGCCTGCTGAGTCACGCAGGCAGGTAGTCCCCCAGCACAATATTGTGCTGGGCAGGCTATCTTTCATCCTCTCAAAATGCCCTCACGGAGGGCTTTTTTTATAAAGATTTGGGTATACATATTAATTTCAAAACCCACCACCTTTGCGACTTTACCTTTGGGGTAAAGCAGAATCAAGCATTACTTTTCATTATTGTCAACATGCGGATAATCTCTTTTGATTTGGTTAATTAAAGACTCCATCATGACAATGTTTTCTTCAAGCGTAAAGCTATAAGCGTTGATGTCGGTATAAATATTTATAAATATATTTTCGAATTCTCGATCGTTTAACATTCGATCAGGAAATACTTCAAAGTTGGAGGAAGGAGAAAAATTGGAAAGTCTACTCAATTTGACGATTGACTGTAACGAATAATTTTTGTTTAAATATGGTCTAACAATTGTTTTCCAAGTGTCCACATTGTATAGATAATATTCCTCCAGCTCGTTTATATGGCTTAAATAGTCGGACAATTTGTCTCCTAGTGAATCAGAGTAAAAAAACGACAACTGGCTCTTGTTTATGACTTCATTTGTCTTATTAATAATTGGTGAATAAACCTCAAAAGCCAGTGATTTGATCAGGTGTAACGAAAACTCCTCTTCGATAACATGTAACGACCTTTTTCCAGTTAGAGATAAAACCTCTGTTACACTTTTTTGACGCTTCTTTGCTAAATCTAATTCTGTATTTGTATATGTTAAATTTTGTGTCAGCTCTTTATATAATTCTTCCACTACAGTTTTTTCTATGATTCTGCTTTTTCTTGCTTCATTCCAATTATTCACCTGGAGTGCAATCAATATCCCGATTACTACCAATGTTATTTCCCCAACCGCATACAAAATGTATTTTCTCAGTGAACTTGAAGTAATCAATGACTTCCTGATTTTCCGAAAGAAAGTGTTCATTCACTAAAGATAAGAAAGAAGCTCCAAGTCTACTGACGAAGCCTGTGGCTTGTCAGCACTTCGCCTCAAAGCGGTCCCGAACTTTAGAAAATCCAAGGTTTTCGTAAAAGTTCGAGGATGCTCGAATAAGTAAAGGAATCATAGATTCCTGCTTATTCGGCATTCCATAACCTGCCTGCTGAGTCACGCAGGCAGGTAGTCCCCATGTAGCAGGCACTACATGGCAGGCACCTGCACAATTCTGTGCAGGGCAGGTTATCTTTCACTCGAAGTTCAAACAGACCTTGCCAAATGGTAGGCTTTTTTATTTGGACTGAACAGCACGAAATGCAATTTCGAATCTGGTGAGGACGAATAAAAAACTGAACGAAGTGAGGGTCTGTTTGAGCTTCGAGGCTCTCCTCCTGCGAGGATTCACTGAAAGTAAATCCCCCTGCACAATTCTATGCAGGGCAAGCAGTCTTTCACCTAGTGAAAGCCCTCATTGAGGGCTTTTTTTTATGAATTATTATGTATACACATTAATATCAAAATCTGCACGAAGGTTTTATATCGGTCAAACCTCTAACCTTGATTCTCGCCTAAATTATCACAATTCCAATCGTGTTAAATCAACTATGAATAGAGGTCCTTGGAAAGTATATTTCGAAATATCAGTAGAGAATGGAGCAGAAGGAATAAAGCGTGATCAACAATAGCATGGGCTATTGTCTTTATTATTCTTTGTCTTTTCTTACCTGACTTAGTTTGATAATAAGGATATCTTTTGCTTCTCACATTGCAGTAGGAACCTGTCATCAGTTTCTCCGGGACATTGCAAGCAAGCACTCCTTTTCCTCAGTCAATAATCTCCAATTCCCTGTCGATAACCTCGCTCAAATTTTCAATTAAGTATATGTTATAATAATGCGAAACAATTTTCTGGTTTCTTTCTCCCATGGTTATTTGTAATTCATTTGCAAAATCTAAATCATTTAGAAAACGATCATAATCTGCAATCTTGTACCAATAAAAATCATATGGTTCATCTGTTCCATAGATAGTTGAACTCCATATGACATGAGAGGGGTCAATGACCAGATGTTTATAAAGGTAGGGTTCGATTCTTATAGTGATATCATATTTGGGATTGTTATCCCCTCGATCTATAATCCGTTGATATCGCAACTGATATAAATCGGCGATTTTACTTCGTAAGGTATCATTGCTAATGATATTGAGTCCAATCGATTTTAGATTATCAAAAGCAGCCGTTTTAGGATAAACTTGAAAATCTGCGTTTATTATTCCCAGGCTTTGCACAAGAGAATCATTGAGTGGTAATTTATTAATGATTTGATTCCGCACATTAATCGTCTCTCTCATAGCTTCCACATGACGATCATGATCAGTTTGTATTTCATTTTTAGTAATGTTGATCTCCTCTTTAATTTCTTTCAGGTATTTAATTTCCAGGTCGCGGGTTTTTTGTCGTTCATTCCAATTATTCACTTGCAAAGCCAACAATATCCCTATCATCACAAGTAAAATCTCTCCGATGGCATAAAGGAGATATTTCCTAGCACTACCTGATTCAATCAATGACTTTCTTATTTTGCGAAGAAATGTGAGCATGCGTTAAAAGGTGCTGACTACTGACGATAAATGTTAGCATCGTAAGTAATTATTAGAAATATAAATTAGGTCTAAAGTCTGTTCCTGACGAATTCGCTTCATGGTTGGTCCGGATGATGCGTTGGCAAAGACTAATCTCTGCCAACGCTTAAAATATTTTCTGTTAGAATAAATTTGTTTCTATAAAATCAATTTCATGATATAATGGCCCTGGCTCTTTTTTTAATGGCAAGGGCAAAACAAATTGGGATCAAGGCAAAGAATAAGAAAGCGTAGTCACTACCTGGAATGATGACGTGCGAAGCGACAATATTCATTAATATGATGAACAGTAGAGGGACAATGCCTAAGATAGCCCCAAAAAGCATAAGATTTAATCCATTATTATTTCTGTCATCCGGGGTGCTGCCAACATACCTTTGGATCATAAGGATTAATGACCACCCAAAGTAAAATAATATTACAATTCCAAAAAGAAGATTAATTATCATTCTAATTCCTTGTGTTGCATCTGGTTGGAAGATGGTTAGACCTATAAGTACCACAATCAAAACCAGAGCGGGACCAAAAAGAAGCTTTATGAAATTATTTCTCGAAACGATAGATTTGGGCGAAGGGTAGTTTAGCATAAAATAGGTCAAATATGCAAATCCCGTCATTACTATGCATAATCCTAATACGCCAACGATATTGCCGAGGGCAGGATTAGCAATGTACGGTCCGTTGAAGAAAGTAAATGCAAAACATAGGGCGAATATGGTAAAAAAGACACCTGCTTTTGATTTATCGGTTTTGGCTATCCAGATACCTGAGGCCAAAAAGATGAGACCCAAAAGGAAGCCTGCATAATTTAAAGCCATATCCTTGGAATCCTCGGGAGCATACGTCGCTTTGACTTCCACTTCCTCACCTGACCTGTCAACAAGCCATGTCCTTGTCTCTCCGATGGCAGGACGTTGTTTTTCGTTCCATGCTTTAGCGTCTTCCATGTCTAAACCATCTATACTTTTGATATGATCTCCCACCTCTAATCCTCCTGTCATTGCGGGAGATCCATCATCTACCTCGATAATATTGAAATTATTGTCTGTAGAATAACCCATATGCGTATAATTCTTAAAATCTATTACGCCCAGAACACCCCAAATTAAAAAAAGCGCAGAGGCAATCAGAATTGGGTTTCGATACTTTTCAAAGTTTGATTCCATTTTATTTAAATTAAGTTAGTAATGATTGTGTTTTGTAGTGGATTGGCAGAAACAGTTTAATTGCCGAGGAAAACAAAGGAGAACTATTGAGAGCAATACTTTGCGGCATTTGCTATAAGAATAAATCATATTAATTTTGAATCCCAACTTGAAGGAATGTGTGCGTTATCAGATCGTAATGTGGTAAATGTTAAGGTACGAATAATTTGCACGATGCCAATAATTCAAAGACAATTTGTTAATGTATTTAAGTCGATTCTTATTACACAGGAAGGATTGGTGTCAGGTACAACGGAATGTGCACAAATGAGTAAAATGAACTTCGTCTGTACTTTAAAATGAAGTACCGTGTCTACATTATCTACTCCAAAATTCTAAACTGTAAGACTAAGTCGTGACTACAACACTGTACTTGTATAGGTTAAATTTTGAATCAACTCATTATTCAAATCTCCTAAAATAGTTTTTCCTTGTATCTTGTTTTTTCATTCATTATTCCAGTTATTGATCTGAAGGGTAATCAACCTGCAAGTCCGCGCGGCAATGAGTACCGTCGCTATAGGCTTTGGCCGTGCCCCGACGCTGTAGTCAGCTATGGCGCTGGCGTCCGGAGACTGAACAGGCAGGTATTCCAATTACGACCAATGCTATCTCTCCTGTGGCTTAGAGCTAGTACTTTTGAATTGGCCAAGCTTCAATCAATGTTTCCCGAAATTTTCTAAAGAAGTTAAACACTAAACCACATTTCAAATTTCAAGCGTAGTCCCGCCTTCAGCGAAATTATAAAGTTCCTCAATGATATCTATTGTACAGTCGAACTATTTTTAAGATCTGGTTGGATTTCAAGAATACTGTTTATTTCGTCAATTACAGAAATTACTCTGTTGAGATGAATAATTTTTCCGGTTCTGAATTCAAAAGATTTTTTGACGAGATTTCTAAATTCACTGTCTTGCCGGAGGAACCCAAAATTTTTTGGACGATAACCAAACTGTGAACGAAACCATTCATTTTCAATATGATGCTGAACTTTTTCCTCCAAAGTCATGTCAGCTTCACTTGATTCATCCATAGGAAGTTCTACTAAGTTGAAATGCTTCATTACATAACTTTC
>JAJCYJ010000908.1 GCA_029262975.1 Saprospiraceae bacterium | reverse complement strand
TTAAATGGATTGAGTATGGTTAATCCTTGAATTTTTTGATTGTGTTGAAAGTACTCTGAATAAAGAATCGTACAATCTGCACCTATAGCTGATGCGATGATCAGAGCATCATAAAACGAGTATTTCCAACGATGTGCGATGTCAAGAGCATTTGTAAATAATTCTTGTGAAGAATACACAGTGCACAGCGGAAAAAGTACTTTGGCACAGTAGTTCAAACAATCCTCATGACTCAGTGGTATAGCAAATTTCTTAGTGGAAACGTTGATAAATTCCTGGATTACCTGGTAACTTATCGTAGTATTTTCTGAAGTGAGTCCATCTTTTATGAGTTGAGTGGCTTTTTCTTGTTTGTCATGAAATGATCTATCGAAGGAATAGACTAAAATACTTGTATCGAGGAAAAATCTATCTTTCATTGAGTTCTTCCCTTGTAAAGTGACGACCAGGTCGGGCATATTTGAGTTGTTCCATCAACGCATCATAATCTTCTTCAGATTTAGATTGTCCGACATAAGATTTCAACCATTCTCGAAATCTTTTATTCAGAGACGTTTTTTCTTGCCGGGCCTTTTCTCGCGCATTACGTATGAGAGATTCCTCGGCACTAAGCGTGATATTTTTCATTACACAAAATTAATGTACACTAAGATAGTGTAAAACAATAATATGATTCAAACTTGATCAAGAAAGGAAAATGTCAGAGGCAGGATGCACAAGATTAGATGATGAACGACCGATCCCAAAGGGTCGAGCTCGACAGTGCTCGAAGGGAGTGAAGGAGTAAGCCCTTGCACAATGCTACAATGCTACAATGACTAAATTGATAATTGATAATAAAGGAGAGAAAGCGTAAGCTCTTACACAATGACTAAATGACATAATGACTAAATTGATAATTGATAATTGATAATAAAGGAGTGAAGGTATCAGCCCTTATACAATACTGGAATAAAAGAGATAATCCCTTGCATCCCTTGGAGTTAGTTCCGCAAATTCTAAAATCCTGAAAATTCTTTGGTTAGCAACATAGATGCCAAGCTGATTCCGACAAAAAAGGAATGTTATAATCTCACCCTGAGATATCACACTTTCTTTACATTAAGACGCCATTCACAGGTTCAATATTCGGGGGTAGGTCTGTCTCACCTAACATTTCTCGTAAGTCAATTTCAATAATGCGGCATAGGGACAACATAGGAATGTCATTCCCCAGTCCTTCGAATGGATTTTCCGAATAATCCCCAACTAGTTCCATCATAATGTAGACCCATCCGATGATCACTGTAAAGGGCACTGAAAGCCAAATCGCCCAATGACCGAGTTTATGAAATTCGGAAACCATGCCTAAAGGCAAAAGAAAAATAAACAAACCAACGAAGATCGCACTTACACTGCCATATTGCCGAGGTAGCGGAAACTTCTTGATTCGTTCAGCTTTACCCTGGTGGACATAGAAGTCATTCAGCAATTTTTGCAACTCCATATGTCGAAAATCGTCGATGAGATCTTTTTGGCGCAACTCTTTCAGATCCTGACTTTGTTGATCTATGATTTGAGTGGCTGTATTTTTATAATTGATGAGACGTTCTAATTCTTCTTCAGGAAGTAATGCTGTCAATTCTTCGACAGTCACATCATCCGACAATAGGCCCACACCCCAGGTTTTCATTCGCCTCTTGTTCATCCTTCCTACCATGCCTTTTTGGCTTACGTGTTCCCATGGAGTAGGGATTAATAATTGACTTCTGAGTGTATATAGATAAGCAATGTGTCGGTATAATAATTTTCTATGAATATCAGCAAGAGCTTCGTTTGCCAATTCTTCAGTTGTAAATTGATTGTCCACATAAGCCTTGACGTTTGACCCCCACATTCGGCTTGAATTGACGAGGGCGCCCCATATCTTTCGTGCCTCCCAAAGCCTGTCGTAAGCTTGATTATTTTTAAAACCGATATAAAATGCAACGGCTGTACCTATAACGGCTATCGGCAGCCACGGAATGGAAAACCATTCGAGGTGCAAATATTGAAATAAGGCAGTTACAAAAATGGCCCAGACGGTAATCCAAATAACGTGTCCTCCGGAAAATCGTAGAACACCGATCCAGCTAAAATTTTTATTAACGTACATTGATTTCTTTCAGAGCACAAAAGAAGCAAAATAAAAGGAAACTTCGAGTCTATGTTTTACTTAATGAATGCCCGATTTATAAAGGATAGAAAATCTCTTGCTGGCTTGGCGAAAATTGGACCTGATTCTGGAGTACAGGTATTTCGCGTATTTTATTACCCTGCAACAGAGAACGCTGGCATCGCTTTTTAATAGGGGAGTGCACTGTTACGTGTCTCACAACGTGCTCTTTAAAACGCACCTGGTGGCCAAAAAGAATTCTAATTCCTCTTATCTGTCTGGAAAATATATGAGCCAATTCCCTGTAGCTGGTCGTCAGAGGGGAAAGCTGATATCCTGGTTTAAGATAAATGTTTGCATATCAGATCTGGGCTTTTCTCTGAAAGTGTCCTATATGGTATACAAATCATAGATACAAGCGAGTATTCCAATTAAATTTTGATCGATATATCCATGCGTTAGATAATTCCTATAACGTTTAGAATTAGTACTAAATTCTAAAATAGAGTATTTATACTCTAGTATAAAGTAAAGAATTGTGGGAAATTTGTTTTATCCTTTTTTATAGAATTGGATATTTGATTTCAATCTTTACAATTAATTGGGGACTTCCGAAAAGCCTTAGAGCGAATCACTGATTCGAAAGAGTAGGATCACTATTTAGTCAAACAAAAATGCCAGAACCATCTACTAACATCGGAGTGTATACACCATACACTTGTGAGATTAGCAAGGAAGCCCTATCATCATTCAAAGAAGTATTTGAAGGTTTTATGGGAGCTAAATATGTGCCAGTCGCCGTATCTGAACAACTTGTTTCAGGGATGAATTACAAGTTTTTTTGCAATTCCAGAAAAATGACCCTTGGGACTCCTACAGGAGCCGCTATTATAAGTATTTACCAGCCTCTAAATGGAAAGGCGCAGACAACAGCTATTCGGGATGTCAGTTGATTCAAAATAATACATTTAGGAGTTAAGCGTCCAGTTTTATAATTTGGATTTTAAATTGAGAAGTTATTGTAAAGTATCAATTCTATAGCCTTCCAAAATATTAATTGTACAATCGTAATTTACAAATTAGAAAATCTGTCATCATATGTTTATATGAAGCGTATTTGTCTGATTGATGAAAGACTCCATAATCACTTAAAAAGTTAGGTTAATTTTTTACTGACGATCCACACATAATCGATGCCAACATTAGATTTTCAATTCTTCGATTGATTTTTTAGATGGACTTTCTAGATAAGATTTTTTATGACTTACCGATAAATGGATTAAAAATTTTCTCAAGTAAAATGACTTTTCTGTTTTTAGATATATCCGATTGCTCCCATATTATATGGTAATTCAAAGATTCAGGTTGCATTTTGGCTTACCTCTTCCTGATCAGATATTTTTCAATCTCCGCATTGCATAATAATTCAACACTTCCTTTAAAGCTGTATAAATGGTCTTTACCTCAGGCGACAAAGCAGCTACATTCAAAGGGTTCTGCTCCAGGTAATCTTCAGGAATTTCATAATATTCACCGGATTGATATAATTTAAATCGGTGATTACGGACGAAGACTCGTGCCTTTTCCTCGCTTCCTGAACGGGAATACCAATTATAAATCCAATCGCGTGGTTGACCTTCTTTTCCTAAAAGTTGTGGAAGAAAACTCCTACCGTCCACATTCAGATCTTCGGGCAGATCTATCTTAGCAGCTTGACAAATGGTAGGGAGGAAGTCACTTAAATCTACCAGGTCGCTGCAGATCTGTCCAGGTCCGATAACTCCAGGCCATTTTGCGATAAATGGAACTCTTGTACCGGCATCAGTCGACATTCCTTTTGCTCCGGCCACTTCGCGTCCATTCATGGTTGAGACTACTGGCAAGTCCGTCCCATTATCTCCGGTAAATAGAATCAGGGTGTTATCTTCTATACCCAGTTCTACCAATTTTCGGTTGATATTTCCAACAATTTTATCGGTGTAGGACATCATATCTTCGAAATAGGAAGCGGCTCCTTTATAGGTCATCACTGCGGTAGTGTCCTTCATCCATTCCGGTGAATCCGGTGTCGGGCTGAAAGGACAATGTGTAAGAATCATCGGGTAATACAACAAAAAAGGTTGATCCGTTTTTACAGATCTTTCCATAAAGTCCATACCATATTCACTGACCACCTTCGGGCCATAATCGTTGTCACCAAAAGTCTTTACCTTACCGTTGATCTCCAATACGGGTTTTGAGAAACGTGTATCCCTTTTTAATGAATCCGTTCTTCCTTTACTTACCTGCCAAAGGCAATATTCGTCAAATCCAGCTTGATGAGGACTCATAAGGCCTTTGCCCAGTTGCCACTTGCCAATAATACAAGTCGCATAGCCTGCTTCTTTGAATATGTGACCAAAAGTAGTTTGGCTGGTATCCAGGTAGCCAAATCGAACATAGTTGTGGACATTATACATTCCCGTCATCAATTTCACCCTACTCGGTGTGCAAAGTGGTTGGGCATAACAATGTTCGAATCGTATGCCTTCGGCTGCCATTTTATCAATTTCAGGAGTTTGGTAGGAACTACCTCCATTAGCGGTTACAGTTTCATATCCCAAATCATCTGCCATGATCACTATGATGTTAGGCTGGGTCTTTTCCACCTTTGCACATGAAGTGAGTAAAAGACCAAAGATTAAAATGGTAAGAAGATTTTTCATAATTTTCTAATTTATAATAACACCTTTGAATTGGGACTGCTCCTTCGGATCAAAGAACTAAAATTCTAAATTCCTATCCCAAATTGGAATTTAGAATTTTACCGCTATATGATAAAAGCCAATGAATTAAGGGAAGAATAATAATTGTCAGTTTCACTCTCTTAAATTACAAGTCTGAATGATAGTAGACAAAAACCCTTCATCCGTAAGTTTTATTTTTTCGAATGATGCGGCATGTGTTCAAAAGCCTCCAATTCCGTTTTTTGACCCTCGTCGCCACAATCTTCCATCCAGTTAAGTAATTCCTTGTTTAATTCTCTTTTTATTTCTGCATAATGTGGATCATCGGCAAGATTATATTGACACCATTTATCTTTCGTTATATCATACAGTTCCTCCTTTGGACGAAATTTAAATTTGTTCAACAAATATTTCGCCGATTCGTCAGACTCAGCTTTTTCTAACCATGAAGTATACCACGGGCTTGGCTTCTTATGGTTGGTTACGATGTTCTTAAATTCCACTTCAGGAGTCAAATTCCAGATGTATCTGAATCTGTCATTTACAATAGATCTTATCCCATAATATTCGCTGCCACGGGAAATCCCCCTGGTCGTTTGCAGGCTATATGCGTAATCTTTTATTTTCTCTTTTTTCTTCTCTATTAGGGGAAGCAAGCTCTGCCCATCTAGCTCGTTTACTTTTTCACCTCCAGCTAAATCAATAAAAGTGGGCAGCAAATCAGTATATTCGACGATGGCATCAGATTCTGATCCCGGATCAATCAGCCCAGGCATTCTGGCAATAAGCGCAGATTTAACCCCTGCTTCGTAACAGGTCCATTTGGCGAATGGAAACTGGTTGCCCTGCTCGCTGGCAAATATGACGAGGGTATTTTCGTCGAAATCATATTTTTTAAGCAGATCCATCATTTGTCGCACCTGATCATCCAGGTAATTGATTTCAGCCAGGTATTTACAAAATGCCTCTCGCGTTTCTCTAGTATCTACATAATGAGGAGGCAGCGTGATATTCTCAGGATCGAAAAGGCTGACATCACCTTTGTTCCACCGAGCATGTGGCTCATGAGAGCAAAGCATCAAGGCAAAAGGTTCTTGTGCTTCTTTAACATTTTGTAGAAATCCATCAATCAAATTAAAGTCTACATTTTGCTTTTCGCTGAGATATTCAAATGGAAAAACTTCGTCGGGGCCAATATGCCTTTTTCCTGTATGAGCCACCCTGTATCCCAAAGGTTTGAGATATTGAACAATACTTTGTGTTCCCTCAGCAGCATTAGTATGATTGGGGTAGGCACCGGATCTCACGGGATACAATCCTGTAAAAATGCTATGTCTCGAAGGTGAACACATAGGTGCAGCTTGGTAGCAACTATTGAATTTCATGCCCTCTTGTGCAAGCTTATCAATATTGGGTGTTTTTGAATCTACACTTCCATAACAAGCAATATCCCAGAGGGTACAATCGTCGGCCAGTATAAAAACGATGTTGGGTTTTATGATTTTCTCATGGTCAGTTAAAAAAGTATCGGGTCCGACTTCGATATGGACAGGCTCCACCCCAAAGAGCCATAAATTCGTAAACAATAAAATTTGAGTAACCAGCAAAATCCTATTTTTCATATCATTTCGTGTTATTGATTAATTTATTCCCCGTCCAATGGAATTATATAATCGGACTTACCCGTTATTTTTCCATCAGCGCCAAGCGTAAAGTTTAGGTTAGTCCCTTTGACAAGCCATATATCACCTTTTATGCTATCGTCTTCGCTACATCCCCAGCGATAAGTCGCACCGATCGGAATATCCCGTATGGTCCTGGTCCAGGTATGGTCACCCGCCACCTTGTCATCATGACTACCGTCATCGTACATGTCAAGGGAAGTCCAGTTCTCATACATGGTCCCTTTGATCATGATTTTTTTGAACGATTTCGTCTCATCGGTAACTGTAAATGTAATGTCCACTTGATCAGGCCCTGATCCTTTTATTATGTATTTGGTAGATCCTGTTATATTTCCATCCTCGTCAACCTTCAACTGCAGAGGATCAGAAGCTATAAGACTGAATTCCACAGCAGAGCCACCATCTTCAACAAGACTCCATTCATATTGACTATTAACAGGTATTTGAGAGATCGTTTTCGTCCAGATATGGTCATCGGCAGTTTTATCGTCGTTACTGCCATCATCATACATCTGTACGGGAGTCCCGGCTCCATTTATGGATCCAGTGATCATGATTTTTTCATAGCCTAGAGTGCCATCCACCACTTCAATTGTTATGTCGACGTGTTCCGGACTATTTCGAAACTTGACAGCCTTTTGTATAAGAGCTTGTACTACCTCAGGATGAGATTGATTCAGATTGTATTGCTCTGAAGGGTCGTGTTCTATATTGTAAAGCAACGGAGGTTCATGTTTTTCTCCTTGCCACTTTTTTGCAGCAGGACTTTTAGTATAGAAATGAATTTTCCAGGCCTTTTCTCTGTAAGCATAAAGTCTTTCGTCGCTGTAATACGCCATTTCACTTCTGGGCGATACGCCGGAATCAAACAGTACAGGTGAAATATCATACCCGTCAATATCGTGGCCGGAAAAGTCTCCGCCTGCGAGTTTGACCAAGGTGGGAAAGAGATCAAGTGTAGCCGTCAATTCACTGGAAACGGTCGAAGGTTGAATTTGCCCAGGCCACCAACAAATGGTAGGAACCCTGACTCCTCCTTCCCATGTTGTGAATTTTCCTTCATGCAATAAACCGGAAGATCCTCCTTCCAAACCTTTTGTCAACCAAGGTCCGTTGTCACTTGTAAAGATGACAAGTGTATTTTCGTCAATATTGAGTTGTTTCAGCCTGTCGAGTATCTGTCCCACACTCCAATCTATCTCTTCTATCACATCTCCGTATAATCCTCTTTGACTCACATCCTGAAAATCTTCTGAAGCGAACAAGGGAATGTGTGGCATGGTGTACGGCAAATAAAGAAAAAAGGGATCATCTTTATTTTCCTCGATAAAATCCAATGCCTTTTCCGTATATCGTTTGGTCAAAGTTTCCTGGTCTGCCGGAAACTCGATCACTTCATCATTCTCCATTAAAGGTGTTAGATGGTTTTTGTTTTCAATCTCCAGGTCATTGATATTTAAGATCATTTCTTTTGTCATATCCATGCGAAGCACAATATGCTCCGACAATTTCATCGCAGGGTCAATGGTCATATCATTGCTGTAAGGAACGCCATAGTATGAATCGAATCCCTGATTAATCGGGAGAAATTCTTCCTTGTGTCCAAGGTGCCATTTTCCGATGCATGCCGTATGATAATCCAGGTTCCGAAGTTCTTCGGCTATAGTGATTTCTTCGGGAGCAAGCCCTTCGTTATGATAGGGAAAAAACACCCGGGTGACGCCATTCTTAATCGGGTATCTTCCCGTAAGCAAGGAGGCGCGGGAGGGAGAGCAGACGGGGCTTGCAGAATAGAATTGCGTAAGTTTCAATCCCTCACGTGCCATCTTATCCAATTCGGGAGTTCTAATGGTAGGGTGTCCGTAACAACCCAGGTCTCCATAGCCCAGGTCATCGCTGAATATGATAATTATATTGGGCTTTCTATCATCGGACGCATGCAATAAGGCAAAAGAAAACAAGATTAAACCGGCTATCAAAAAATGTGCTTTCATAATATTTTAGATACTTAAGATTATGCTTTTGGAGAAAATTGTACCAAGAGAAATTCAATCGATCAGGTGTTTTTCAACCACCTTAATTACTTCTCGAAAATGTGGTGCGAAATCCCTGCCTCCCCGTCTTCGGGACTGGGTAATTATCAAATCGTGTTTTTGGTCCACCCAGAATGTGCTGGCGGTGGCAGAACCGTGGCCAATGATCTTGTCATCGATCAGAAAACGTTGTTTTCCAGTCTTTTCATCGGGAACCTTCACTCCCTGGTAGTTAATACCTATACCCCATTTTCTTCGCACACCCGGATAGAATTCGTTTAAGTCGACAGGAAGTATTTTTTGAAACGTCTCCGAAGAGAAGAACTGCATGTCGCCATACCTCCCGCCATTGAGTAGTAACTGGGCTACCTTGGCCA
>JAJCYJ010000907.1 GCA_029262975.1 Saprospiraceae bacterium | reverse complement strand
AAAACCAAGTCAGGCTGATATCAGGTTGACTAAAAAAATAATAGACGCAGGAAATGTGCTTGATATCAAAGTCCAAGATCACCTAATTATAGGGCATGAGGCATATTTTAGTTTTGTGGATGAAGGATTGATGTAAGCTGGCCACACTTTTAATCCAAAATTTTCGAGTAGAACATTAAAAGGATTTAGCAATCCCTTATCTTACCGCAATAGCTTAATTAAACTACATGCTTCGTATTATAATTCAATCCATAACTCTTTTATTATTAATCTTTAATATTTCATGCAACCATGCAACCGAATCCGGACCATTGGATCATGTTAAAGACCTTATGGTAAAAGATGTACTTCAAAAAGGAATGTCATCGGCCGGAGGAATAGAAAACTATCTTTCAATTGATAGCGTGGTCTATAGAAAACGAACAGTTCTTTATCTGGAAGATGGACAAATCGAAAGTGAACTGGATCAATTACACAGATATAAATTACAGCCTGAAGTAAGTGGCATGATTACCTGGAAGGACAGCATTAATAGTCACGGGGTATATTATAGCCAGCATGAATCGTATAAGACAATGAATGGAGTAAAGATTGAAGATTCTTCAGAAAGCGCCAAACAGTCATTTTATAGTAGCTATTATGTATTGTTCTTGCCTTTTAAACTCATGGATGCCGGTGTCAGTTTATCACATGAAGGGGTTACAGAACTTGGAGCAGGTAAAAAAGCAGATGTCATCAAAGCAACATATAACCCCCAGGAACATGGTAATCACAGTACATCGGATGAGTGGTTTTTTTATTTTGACAAGGAAGACGGCAGGGTGCTTGCTAATCTGGTACATCATCCACCGACCTATGCATTTATCGAAAATACAGAGACTACAGAGACATTTCCTTTACGCATGAATCTATACAGACAAACCTGGCGGACGGATAAAGATCGCAACAAAAAGTACCTAAGAGGTGAGTTTTGGTATAACGATTATAAATTCACTTCCATTGATAAGTAACGTTTAATATATAAGTGTTGCTACATTTACGTTTTTATCCTATAAGTTATGTACGTACCTAGTATACATAAACCTGGTTCAGAGATTGAAATCCATGATTATATAAGAAAAAATGGATTTGCAACACTTGTCAGTTTGATAGAAGGAACTACGGTTGCTACACATATTCCTCTTTACTTGGATAAAATGGAGAATGGGAAGTTTCGATTACTGGGACATTTCGCAGCGGCCAATGAGCAAAAAATATCGCTTGGTAAGGATACAGATTTACTTGCTATCTTCATGGAGACACATGCTTATGTGTCCTCTTCCTGGTACGATCATATCAATGTACCTACCTGGAATTATATTGCTGTACACGTGTATGGCAAATCCAGGATCCTCAAAGGAGCGGAACTATATACTTCAATCACAAAACTTGTAGATCAATATGAACATGGAAGACCGGAGAGATTTCGACTTTCAGACATGACTGAAGATATGAAAAAAGCTCATTTTGCTGGATTGATAGGATTTGAAATGAGTATAGACAAAATAGAATCTTCTTACAAGTTGAGCCAAAACCGAAAAGATCACGATTATAAAAATATAATTGAGCGATTAGAAGAGGAAGGGGACAATGGAAGCACCGGCATCGCAGATAAAATGAAGAAACTAAGACCTTGATTCGAATACACTTATATCTCTTTTTGCTTGCTTTCCTATTTCAGCGTGACATCGTCTACGCGCAGAATATTTCTACTGACGAATTAGAAAATTTAGAAGTATCCATTTTAACATGTGGGCCGGGAGATGATCTTTATTCCCTTTTTGGACATACTGCATTGCGGCTAAAAGATTCTAATTTAGGGATAGACATAGTTTACAACTGGGGGACATTTGATTTTAATGCTCCAAATTTTGGGATTAAATTTCTTAGAGGCCAACTTCCATATGCATTGAGTGTTAGCCGTCATGACTCTTTCCTGATGTCATATGAATACGACAGAAGATGGGTGGAACAACAATCGTTATCACTTAGCCCTGCATCTAAGGCACGAATCATTGCGGTCCTGGACCAAAATGTAAAAATTGAAAACAGGTTTTATAAATACGATTTTTATTTTGATAATTGCACTACAAGGATAAGAGATATAATTGAGCGGGAGCTTGGCCCTGTCTCATATCCAATATTAAACGATACGTCAAAAACATTTAGAAATTTATTACATGAAAATTTAGAACATCATCCCTGGACAAAATTTGGTATGGATATCATACTGGGTACTCTGTCGGATCAACTAGCATCTGTCAGAGGTCAAATGTTTCTGCCCATTTATTTTAGAGATTATATGGATGGGGCCAAAAATAATGCGCAAAATCTAGTGCTGAACAAAACCCAAATCCTCCGTTTTAATCCTCAGAGTGTCAACAATTTCTGGCTTACACCAGTGCGCCTTTTTTCAATACTATTGGTGATTGAATTATTGGGGTTTTTTCTGTTTTATATTTCAGGAGACAGGGGTTTCCTGATTTGGTACGATTTCATATGGTGGATTGCGTTATGTGCCAGTTCTCTGATTTTCCTTTTTATGTGGTTTGGTACTGACCATGAGGTCTGTGCTAATAACTGGAATTTACTATGGGCCTCACCCTGGATGTTGTTGTATTTTTTTAATAAAAAAGTATTGAAGAAATGTTGTCTCTTTCTAACATTGATAGTCAGTCTATGTATACTGGCAGGCTGGACATTTGTGCCCCAGGAATTACATATTGCTATTGTACCGCTTGTCCTGATTAACCTATTGAAATCTTTAAGAATTTCAGGGTTTAAAAAGTGGGTAGATAAAAACAGGAAGCTCAAAGCTGCTGTCCTACTATTTTTTTTATGTGTTGGAAATATAAGTGCCCAGAATAAGATTGGAGGAATTACAATGGTATCACCACCGAGGGCTTTTTCTTCAGATCCGATGGCTGAGATAAGTCATACAAATGCTAATTGGGTTGCTTTAGTACCTTTTGGGTTTAGTCGCAAAGGACAGCCAGAAGTAAATTTTGGTTCTACACATCAATGGTGGGGAGAGCGGATAGAAGGAGTCACCGAATCTCTTAAGCTTGCCAAGAAGAACGGTTTAAAAGTTATGCTAAAGCCACAAGTATGGATTCCCGAAGGATGGGTAGGAGAAATGGATTTTGACACTGAGACTGATTGGATTAAATGGGAGGAGAGCTATCGAAGTTATATCATGACATTCGTGAAATTAGCCAGTGCACATGATGTTGAAATGATTTGTATCGGAACCGAATACAGAATCAGCATTCTCAAGCGAGAAAAATATTGGCGAAAGCTGATAGAGGATATCAGAACATCTTATACCGGCAAACTTACCTATTCTTCTAATTGGGACTCCTATGAAAAAGTACCTTTCTGGGATGCGCTCGATTACATCGGAATCAGTGCATATTTTCCACTTTCTGATGTGGATACACCGCCCACTTTATTGTTGTCATATCGTTGGAACAAACATGTAAAACGTCTTGAGAAGATCAGTGAAAAACTACAGAAAAAGATCTTGTTTACAGAGTACGGATATCTTTCGGTAGATGGAGCTGCAGGTAAAACATGGGAATTAGAAAAACAGGTAAAATCACTAAATATTAATGAGCAAGCCCAAGCCAATGGGTATGAAGCACTATTTTCTGCATTTTGGCACAAGGACTTTTGGGCTGGAGGGTTTCTATGGAAATGGTTTCCCGAAGGTTCTGGTCACGAAGGATATCCAGAGCGTGATTATACACCTCAAAATAAAAAAGCATCAAAAATTCTGAATCTGTGGTATGCCAAACAATGAGGACGAAATATTAATATTTGAGGATTCCGAGAAACTCAGTGAGTTCATCTATCGTGAAAAAAACAAAGGGAAAAAGATTGGATTTACGCCCACAATGGGGGCTTTACATGATGGACATTTTTCTCTGATACGCCGCTCTCTTGCTGAAAACGATGTGTCTATATGCAGTATTTTTGTAAATCCAACTCAATTCAACGTACCATCAGATTTAGTCAAATATCCAAGGACCATCGAAAAGGATATCAAAGGTCTTCGCGATGAAGGATGTCCTGTCGTATTTATCCCTTCCTCTGAAGACATTTATCCCAATGGTAGTGATTATAAGGTGGAGGTTGATCTGAAGGGCCTTGATGAAATGATGGAGGGCAAAAAAAGACCCGGGCATTTTGAAGGTGTCGTACAAGTTGTCAAGCGACTTTTAGAAATAACGTCTTGTGATCACCTATATATGGGCCAAAAAGACTATCAGCAGTTTACCATTATAAAGGAAATGATTAAAGACCTCGAAATGCCTGTAAAGCTTGTGGTTTGCCCCATTCTCAGAGATGAAGATGGTCTTGCTAAAAGTTCCAGGAATACAAGATTAACAGAATCCCATCGAAGAAAAGCTCCGATTATATTTAGGGTACTCACACAGGCAAAAGACTGGTTAAGTGAAGGGCGAGCACCGGTTGAAATCTCGATGAAAGCCACTGAATATCTCAATATCCAGGATTTTAAACCGGAGTATTTTGACTTGATTGATGGACATACACTTGAAAAAGTAAGAAATACGGATCATCATGCACTCATCGTTGCCTGTACCGCTGTTTGGGCTGGGACTGTTCGTCTAATTGACAATATGATCTTGAAAGGAGAGTTATAATTCTTTTTGGCTGATTGTTTTTACAGCTAA
>JAJCYJ010000906.1 GCA_029262975.1 Saprospiraceae bacterium | reverse complement strand
ATGTCCTTAGTGATATACTTTTGTCACCATTATTTTTCAGACTATGAATCAGCTCGACTATTTGGCAATTCCTCCGGTGATCTATCCCATCACAAAAATATTGACACCCGCGGTAGTTCAGTATCAATCCCACAGTAACATACCTGTCTATGAGATAAGAAAAGATAAGTGTGGTGTCGTCTTGGTGGATATCGTATTCCAGGCAGGAAGACCGCAAGAAGCAGCTAAAATGGTAGCAGCCTCTTGCGCAGCCATGTTACGAGAAGGGGCAGGAAAATTTTCTGCACAAGGTTTATCTGAAGAAGTAGACTTTATGGGTGCGACTATTTCTACCAGAGCCAGTCTCGATTTTATAACAATAAAAGGAATATGTCTGCGAAAACATTTAACGAAAATGTTGGAAATCATAGGTGCCATTTTAAGTGAACCACACTTTAATGAGAGTGAATGGATACATTTTAAAGAAAAGAACAAAGAACGATTAAAGGTGCAGTTAGCTAAAACAGATATCATTTCCTATCGTGAGATTACACAATCCATGTATGGCTTTGATCATCCTTATGGTTATAACAGTACGCCAGAATTATATGATGCAATCGGCACGGAAGAATTAAGACATCACCATAAGGATTTTATTACTGCTTCAAATTGTCAATTATTTATTGCTGGTGATATCTCGGATAAAGACAGACCTACTATTGATAAATTGTGTCAAAGGATTCTCGCAGGTGGAAAATCTGCAGGTACTACTGTACAAATTCGAGCCAACACGACACCCAGTAAACTTCGCATAAAAGCTGCATCTAATCAAACTTCAATACGATTAGGAAGAATGGCTTGCACGAGACACCATCCGGATTTTGATGGTCTAAATTATATATGTAATATTTTAGGTGGTTATTTCGGATCTAGATTGATCGCTCGATTAAGAGAAGAAAAAGGTCTGACCTACAGCATATATTGTCTGCTGGATACGCAGCTTTATGATGGAGATATTATGATATCAACGGAAGTAGCTAATGAAAACGTTACTCTTTGTTTAGAGGAGATATATCGGGAGATAGAAATTTTAAAAAACGATTTAGTAAAAGACGAAGAACTTGAGCATGTTAACAACTATATGATGGGAAATTATTTAAACCTTTTTGATGGTCCATTCAATAGCATTCGGGCAATAAAATCATTAGCTTTGGCGCAAATTCCCTTGGACGATTTAGATTCCCTGATCAAGTCTTCATTAGCTTTTGATGCATATCAAGTAAGAGATATGTCTCAGAAGTATTTTGATAGGAATGATTTTTGGGAAGTAATTGTAGGTACACCTCAAGAGTGACAAATAAATAATGGGTCTATTTAGTTTTTTTAAGCAGGAGTTGGCTATCGACTTAGGAACCGCCAACACTTTAATCGTATACGAGGACAAGGTTGTCGTAGACGAGCCTTCCATCGTGGCAATGGATCGAAATACCCGCGAATTAATGGCTGTTGGAATTAAGGCCATGCACATGCATGAGAAGACTCATTCTAATATTATGACGGTAAGACCGCTTAAGGATGGAGTCATCGCCGATTTTCAGGCAGCTGAGAATATGATTCAAGGCATGATTAACATGGTCGAAGGAAGAAGAAAATTCTTTACTCATCTTAAGATGGTAATATGTATTCCTTCAGGAATTACTGAAGTAGAAAAGAGGGCTGTCTTCGATAGTGCAGATCATGTGGATTCTAAGGAGACATACCTTATACACGAACCTATGGCTGCGGCTTTGGGTATCGGTATAAATGTAATGGAACCCATGGGTAATATGATAATCGATATTGGCGGCGGCACCACTGAAATTGCAGTTATTGCACTTGCAGGTATCGTTACAGATCAATCCATTCGAACTGCTGGTGATGAAATGAATGATGACATCGTAGAATATGTCAAGCGTATGCACAACCTTTTAATTGGTGAGCGGACCGCAGAAAGAATAAAGAAAGAAGTTGGTTCTGCAATCGTTGAACTTGAAAATCCTCCCGAGAAAATTGCAGTTAACGGCCGTGATCTACTCACGGGAATTCCGAAGCAAATATTTGTTGGACATGAAGAAGTCGCAGAGTCAATTGATAAATCTATCGCCAAGATAGAGGATGCAGTGATTCGTGCGCTTGAACTGACACCTCCAGAATTGTCTTCCGATATATACCGAACTGGTATTTTTCTTACAGGAGGTGGCGCTTTGTTGCGCGGCTTAGATAAGCGAATAGCTGAAAAAACAAAACTAAAAGTTTATGTAGCCGATGACCCATTAAGAGCTGTCGTCAGAGGTACAGGAAAAGCGCTGAAGCATACTAAGGAATATACCTTCCTGATGGATAGAAGAAGCATGTAACTTTATGTCTTTTTTGCTCGCCATATTGCGGAGGTATATACATGTGGCCTTGTTCGTAGTTTGTGAGATAATAGCGTTTATTCTTATTGTTAATTTCAATCAGAAACAACAGGATATCTTTATTCACTCTTCAGCTTTATTTTCAGGGGCATTATTAAAAAAGTCCAGTCAGTTGGGAGATTATCTGTCTCTCCAAAAATCGAATGATGATTTGCTTCGTGAAAATGCAAGACTTTTAAAAGAAATAATCAGTATGCCAGCGATAGATGCCGACTTAGCTGATATAGACAAATATGGATTTGAAGTTATTCCAGCACATGTTATAAATAACAACATTACATCATTTCGCAATCATATAACCATTGACAAGGGATCAAAAGACCAGATCTTTGCTTCAATGGGGGCAACTACAGTACAGGGAGTAGTGGGAATCGTGAAATCATCCAATAAAAACTTCGCAACAATTTTATCACTATTAAATGTGGACATCAGAGTGAGTGCAAGTATTGATGATGGTGATTTTTTTGGGACAGTTACCTGGGACGGTGGATCATATGATCATCTGAAACTAACTGGGATACCTATCCATGCACCAGTCAAGCCAGGTGACATTATTGTTACAAATGGATATTCTACTATTTTTCCGAAAGGTTTGGAAATTGGACGAGTTACTTCGATCAATGTAGATAAGAACGGTGCATTCTATGATATCCTTCTTAGGCCAGCAGTCGATTTTTCTAATCTCGGTCATGTTTACATACTAAAGGCTAACTTTAAGGACGAAATTATTTCATTGGAACAAGATGAATAGGCTATATACAAGCCACATTGTCACATCTGTCATTATCATTTTTGTTCAGATATTATTGCTTAAGAATATTCAAATTGAACTATTCGATAGATTTAGTATGTCTATTATTATCTATCCTGCAGTGATTATTTTCTTTCCTGTAAGCATTAGAAGATCAATTATTATTATTAGTGCTTTCTTCATTGGCCTATTGATAGACGGCTTTTATGATTCTCCTGGAGTACATACTGCCGCTTTGGTGTTTACCGCTTTTTTAAGGGCTTTCGTGCTCAGGATACTTGAACCGAGACAGGGTTACCGGGACAACTTGGTTTTGGCTCCACAATCATATGGAACATCCTGGTTTTTGACCTACTCAGGAATATTGCTTTTTGTACACATCTTCACATACTTTTCCATTGATGCCTTTACGTATGTCTATATATTAAAAATAGTCGTTAATTCAATAAGTAGTTTTGTAGTATCATATATTCTTCTCATACTATATAAAATGTTGACTTAATATAGATGAATCAAAGATCGAGATATCAAACAATTGTGGTTTTAATTTGTATAGGCAGCTTGTTATTGGTCGGTCATCTCTTTGAACATCAAATTATCAATAAGACTTACAGAACACAGGCGCAAAATCGAACCTTGATTAAAAGGACAATTTCAGCTGCCAGAGGCATTGTTTATGATCGTGATCAAAATTTAATTGTGGTCAATGAGCCTACTTATGAGCTTGAGGTTATATATCGAGAAATTAGCGATAATATGGATATAGGTACCTTTTGTGAATTACTACAAATTACAAGGGCGGATTATGATGAACTGTTGAGATCTGCTACGGCTAAAAAATATTTTAGAAAGTATATTCCGATCACCTTTTTATCCAATATAGATCCGTTGGTTTTTGCAAGATTTCAAGAGCATTTATTCCAATTTCCGGGCTTTTACCCACAGTTAAAGAACAAAAGAAATTATCCTTACCCTTATGCAGCACATGTCCTGGGGTATATAAGCGAAGTCAATGCCCAGGATCTTGAACAAAATGGAGACATCTATACAATAGGAGATATAAAGGGAACAAGTGGAATAGAAAAAGTCTATGAAAAAGAGTTGCGAGGACAAAAAGGATTTGAATATATACTTAAAGATAATTTTGGCCGGGAAGTAGAAAAATATAATAATGGTATGCTTGATAAACCTGCCCTGGTGGGAGAAGATATAATTTCTACTTTGGATATTGAGTTGCAGGCGTACGGTGAATTATTGATGGCCAATAAAAGAGGTAGTGTCGTTGCTATAGAGCCGAACACAGGAGAAATCCTGGCTATGCTAAGCGCCCCATCTTACGATCCAAACCAACTCTCGCTCGGGCATGAGAGAAATACCACGTTTCAAAGTTTAATAACAGATTCTATAAACAAACCATTTCTAGACAGATCTTTACAAGCCAAGTACCCTCCAGGGTCAATATTTAAACCTATTTTATCTTTAATTGCATTGCAAGAGGGGATTTGGTACGCATCAAAGCCAATGAAGTGTACCGGAGTATATGACGTTAATAAACGCCGTGGTTTTGTTCAGAAATGCCGGGATCATCCTGCCCCAAATAATATGCAAACAGCGCTGCAGTATTCTTGCAATACTTACTATTATCAAATGATAAGGGATTATATAGATCGATATGGATATAATAATCCAGGAGAAGGTTTGGATGAATTAATGACTTATTTGGAAAAATTCGGGATTGGCAGGTCTTTAGGAGTAGATTTATTAAATGAATTAGAGGGTTTTCGACCGAGTGCAGCGTATTATGACAAGCGCATTAATACGAGGGAGTATTCCTGGAAGTCAACTTATATTTTGTCTCTTGGTATCGGGCAGGGTGAACTAGAACTTACGACATTACAAATGGCTAACCTTGCTGCTATTATTGCCAATAGAGGATATTACTATATCCCACACATTATTAAAGCCTTTGCCTCAGACAGAACAATTGATACAAAATACACGACGCCTCAATCTGTCTCTATTGATGAGGCACATTTTAAACCTGTTATCGATGGAATGGAGCAGGTAATTAATGCAGGTACTGCTCGACGAGCTGCAGTGCCAGGCATAAGCATATGCGGAAAGACAGGGACTTCGCAGAATTCAGGGATGGATCATTCAGTATTCTTTGCTTTCGCACCCAAGGATAATCCTAAAATAGCGATTGCTGTATATGTGGAGAACGCAGGTGGCGGTAGTGCAACAGCAGCTCCAATAGGAGGACTGATGATAGAAAAATATCTGAACAGACAGATAGCCCCTAATAGAATTCACCTTGAAACAAGGATTAAGGATTTGAATCTTACAGATTTGCCATAAGTTTTAGAATACCAAAAGAGGACAATGATTATTTCTGCTATTGTAGCCCGTGCTGATAACCTTATCATAGGAAAGGATAATGACCTGCCTTGGCATCTTCCGGGAGATTTAAAATGGTTCAAACAAAAGACGTTGAACAGACACATAATTATGGGACGACGATCATTTGAATCTATTCCAAATCCTTTACCAAAGCGTGTGAATATTGTTATCACAAGAGATAAGACTTATTATCACTCCGGGGCTATCATTGTGCATTCAATAGACGAAGCATTGAGATATGCTCATGAAGAAGGAGAAGAGGAAGCATTTAT
>JAJCYJ010000905.1 GCA_029262975.1 Saprospiraceae bacterium | reverse complement strand
TCAAGCAACTATTGTAATTGTCAAATAGTTAAAATATTAATCGCTTATTACGCATTAGGATATGTGTTATAGATGGGCATTTCACTTTGACCATTCGTCTGAAGACGAGCAAATTTATGTACAAGTCAGAGACTTGTACCAGCGGAGTCAGATGCTTGTCGCTTGAAGCTACAAAATAAAAAATTCTGGGTCGTGTCAAATGGTGTTGTGTGGTCTTCTGTTATGCAACGTATTTTGTCAAAACCGTTTTGCAATTCTGCTGCTAATTTTTTTTCGCTATATTGTTTGATTTGAAGTCCGCTACATTTTTCCGGTCCATTGTCCGAAAATGTAGCGATTGTCAGAAAACCCGAAACAGAATTTCTAGCGGTGTCCATATATTTTGCAACTTCTTCACCTGTTGTTAAAAAATGAAATGTTGCTCTATCGTGCCAAATGTCAAAAGTTGTGTCTGGGTGAAATTCTGTAATGTCGCCAACCACCCAATTTACTTTTTGTCCTTTGTCGCCCAAACGTTGTTTTGCTTTATTAAGCGCTTTGGCGGAAATGTCAAGCACCGTAATGTTTTCAAAACCTGCGTCAAGCAAATAATCTACTAGTTTACTGTCCCCACCTCCTATGTCTATAATCTTTGCGGTCTTTGGCAAACCGAAAGAATGAATAAAATCTAATGAGGTTTTTGGAACCTCTTGTGTCCAGCTTAATTCGTTTGGTTGATTTGCAGAATAGATTTTGTCCCAATATTGCCTGGTGTTTTCAGTAATTGCCTTTATAGTATGATGGATTAGCTCTAAAGTATCGAGGCTACCCATTTCTTCTCCTTTTTCAAAATCACCCTCTGTTTGAGCCATTGTGTTTGTAAGGTGAGCAAAGCAAATAACATTTTTATTTTTTGCTTTGGCAAAAGCATAAAGTCCAGCGGCTTCCATTTCCACGCACATTACATTCAATTTTTTCGCCTGGGCAATGGCAGTTTGCGTTTCACGATATGGTGCATCTGTAGTCCAGCTATTTCCTATTTCAATAGATAGATCGGTAGTTTGGTAATAGGATACCAAGTTGTCAGATAAAATTGGATTGATATCACTTGTTTCTGAAGGCGGTATATAATGATAACTTGTACCTTCATCCCGAAGTGCTTGTTCTATCAAAATGAATTTGGAATTGTTTTTTGTGGGATTGATAATGCCTGCAGAAGTTACACTGATGAGTGTTTTACAACCAGATACAAATAATTGTTCTGCTATGAGCACGGCAAATGATGAACCTACGGCACAACTCAAAACTGCAAATTCATAATCATTTTGCTGTACGTTGTACAATTTCGTGTGATAACATGCCCAGCACTCATTAATTTTTGCCTGATTTGTTCGCACTAAATAGTCCACTAAATCACCATCTGGGTCAAGCACGCAAACATCAGGCACTTTACAGTTGTCAATATTCTTTTGACGCCTTGCTTCATTAAGCAAATTTTCCGGTGTAAAAACTGAAGGTTCGTTATATTGCTTATCGTCTGTAATCAATTTCATTGTCTATCTAATTATATGATCATGTGGCTTGCCGCTACCGTCTTCATACATGCGGAGTCCGTAGCCTCGCGGAGGATTCTGTCATGTATTAGGTGTGTGGCTGGCATGTGTGTCAATTCCATATGAAGATATGGATAAATATAGAGAGTGAAAGTCTCTTACTTCGCCTTCGCGAAGCCGCTTCGGCAGAGCAAGGTGGGCAGGAGTGACACCGAAGCACGTTGGCTACGGGGCAGGCAACCTTGAACCTTTAGTAAGTCGCTGATGAGATCGCTTGTGCAACAAAGAGTATTGGCAAAGAAAACCGTGAGGTTAGATCTGAAGATGAACGCTATGTAGTTTCTGTTAAGAAACCAAAGACATAGAAATGCCTTTGATAGAGAGAACGGCTGGCGGACGGGTGGATACTATAAAAGTTGGTACCCAAGCGAAGCTTGCGAAAGCAAAGAGCACGGAATCGGATACAGAGGATATATGGATCGGGTAAGCTGAATGATTCGCGCAAAGGTGTGATGAATGTCCAGGGAGATTCAAGGGAAGGTACCGCAAGGCGGACGAGCAGGGAATGCCCAATGTTGAACGACAATTACAATCTCTCGACTTAAACGACGAGGCTATGAATCAATACTCGATTACTATTCCACATTTCAACCTTCGATTCAATGAACCGCCGTATACGTGAGTGATCGATCCTGGAAGGTCGATGTCTGGGAGACATCGAAGAGAAGGAACCATGAAATGGATGGGCGAGCTGAGAAATATACAAAACCGCTAACACTTCATTTCTTTCATTGGCTCCATCCTAAACTAAGGAAGAAAGTAGGACTTATAATCACAATGCGTTCTTGCCCAGCCCTCGGAAGAGAAAATCCGGATATCCAAAATTGAAATTGGAATTGTCAGCTTCCTTTTTATGTGATGTCTAACGTTTTTGTACATGCAGAGTCCGGAGCAGAGCGGAGGATTCTGTCATGTACTGTGTTAGTGAGAGTTCTTTATCTTAGGCCACCTGTTTTTTGCTTTTAATCGTAAAGTTTATTTCAGCATCTAAAGCATTCAAGACCTTCATTAAAGTCCCTATTGTAATGTTGGTTGCATTATTCTCCAATTTAGAAATATGAGCCCTCTGAACGCCTATCAATTTGCCAAGTTGCTCCTGAGTTAGTTGATTCTCTTTTCTCAGCCTTTTAATCTCTTCACGAAGTAATTCCATTTTAAGTGTCTGTTCCAGTGCATCTCTTTTGGCAGTTCCAAGTGGCCCATAATTTTTATCTTTTAATTCATCAAGTGTTATACCTTTCATTTAATCAGAATTTGATTTAAAATAGTTCTTTTTGACTCTTTCAGCTTTTCTTATATCTTTTATCGGAGTTTTATTCCTTTTCTTATTTATGCCATGTGTTGCCACAATCAGAGTTTTATCTTTCCCAGTACCATCCCAGAAAGCAAATATTCTATAGAATTTCTCTGAATCTCTTTGCCTGAACTCAAATATCCCATCTGAATCATTCAGTTTGGAAAACCACGCTCCTTTGTATCCTACCTTAGTTTTTGTGAAAGAAATAGTGAATTTATCCTTAATCTTCTGAGGTAAGTTATTGAAGTAGTTCTCTGCCTCTGATAGAAAGTATATCTCAATTTCCTTCTTCACCATCTAAGAGATTATTGTGGAGAGTTCAAAGATACAAAATGTTTCCTTATAATGATCGAAAAGTCAATTGATGTTGTTCTATTGGAAACGCGTTACGTTTCATGTTTTTTATGGAGGTCTTTCGTCAAATTCTCACTAACTCAAAGGAATGTCTACATCGGCCAAACCAAAAGATTAAACTACAACACAATAGCTGATGTAGACATTTCGGTCCCGTTCCGAGGATCGAGGATTGGACAATGCCTTCCCTGATCTTTTAGTATAGGGTATGTCATTGACCAACATACCTTCTATCTGCATTAAATATAGTGGTTTTGCAAGATGATAATCTATTCTTTAGAAGATACTTGCCGTTTATGATAATTTGATGCAC
>JAJCYJ010000904.1 GCA_029262975.1 Saprospiraceae bacterium | reverse complement strand
GTCAATTGTGCGCTCCTTAACCAAACCTGGAGTCCGAACAATTGATTGAACTTGCCTTTTACGAGACCAAAATGTTCATAAAAGAGACAGTCCGGATCACTAACATGATCTATCCCTGAAAGATTTTTTTCTTTGAAATATCCCTCTGCAATTTCATTAGAGGCCATGTGTACAAAGCAAATTTTGACATTTCTTTCTTCGATAAGTGCTCTTTGAACAGCGATGTCCCTCATTGCTTCTTCGCAAAAGATGCAGCCGAATTTTCTCAGAAAAACGAGCATTACAGGCTGCGCATCCGTTAATTCAGAGAGCGTTACACCATGTTGTGTACGCATCACAGACAAAGCCTTCTGAATCTGTTCATTCATAATTTGATATTCAAAACAAGATTACCTATACACTAAGTCCGTCAGGACAATATTGTTCAACTATTGGATAAATTATCAAAGGATACCCATACCGTCAAAGGTCTTCATAACCCCTTGCACATGCGCGGCAGAATTTTGTAATAGCTTTTGTTCTCGCTTATTGAGATTGACTTCTAAAATCTTTCCAATACCGCCTCTGTTTAAAGTAACAGGAACGCCAACATAAATATCATTTAATCCATATTCTCCCTCAAGTCTTACACAACATGGGAATACGCGATTTTCATTTTTCACTATAGCCTCCACCATCTGCGCTGCAGCAGCTCCAGGAGCATACCAAGCGGAAGTACCCATCAATTTCACAAGTTCACCACCACCCTTTTTGGTTCGTTCAACGATGGCATTGAGCGTGTCTTTGTCTACTAACTCTGTTACAGGTATTCCTGCAACTGTAGTATATCTCGGGAGCGGTACCATGGTGTCACCATGTCCACCCATCAATAGAGCTTGAATATCTTTTGGAGAAACACCAATTTCTGTTGCAAGAAAGGCACGGTATCTGGCTGTATCCAGAATTCCAGCCATTCCAAAGACCCTTGTTCTGTCCAATTTTGACGAAACATGAGCAGCATATGTCATTACATCCAAAGGATTTGACACGATTATAATAATAGGATTTTTCGATTTTTTTAAGATCGACTGAGTCACTGAAGTAACAATCTTAGCATTTGTCGAAATAAGATCGTCCCGGCTCATACCTGGTTTGCGTGGAATACCTGCGGTGACAACTACGATATCTGACTTTGCTGTATCCTTGTAATTATCTGTCCCTCTTAGTGAAGTACTGTAATAATCAATTGGGGCTTGTTGCCAACTATCAAGAGCTTTCCCTCTTGCCATATCACCTTGTAAGTCGAGCATTACTACTTCATCGACAATATCCTTGTGTGCCAACACATTTGCCACAGTTGCGCCAACATTTCCCGCTCCAACGACTGTTACTTTCATTTCCTTCTATTTTATCTGTTATGCTTTAATAAATGTCTTAATTGGGCACAAAAGTACCCTATTTAATAGGTATAAACCTCTCTATATGGCTATTTTTTATCATATTTTAAAACAAAAAAAAATCAATAACCTATCTGTATGTATGAACCTTGATTTCCAGTCCGGTTTTCTGGTATAAAATCCTACATTTGCAGAAATATCTCAAGCAAAACGCATGAATTTACACGAATACCAGGGAAAAGAAATACTAGCATCCTATGGCGTAAAGATCCAACGAGGCCAGATCGCTCAAACTATCGAAGAAGCGATAGCCAAATATGAGGAAGTGACGGCAATGAGCGGAAATAACGTAGTTGTTGTCAAAGCACAGATTCATGCAGGTGGACGTGGTAAAGGAGGAGGAGTCAAATTAGCTAAAAACCTGGACGAGTTAAAGGAGCATGCCGGTAACATTTTAGGTATGATGCTCAAAACTCCCCAGACTCCTGGCGGTATTAATGGTCCCGGTAAGTTAGTTAGCAAAATTTTGATAGCTGAGGATTCTTATGCTCCGGACTTTGATGCTTGTAAGGAATACTATGTGTCTATTATGTTAGATCGTGAGCGCAAGCAAAACGTAATTATCTATAGTACCGAAGGTGGGATGAATATAGAAGAAGTCGCAGAGAAGACGCCACATCTTGTCCATAAAGAACACATCCACCCTACTCTGGGCATGCAAGGATACCAGGCTCGTAAGATTGCATTTAATCTGGGACTAAGTGGTGCGGCATTTAAGGATATGACAAAATTCATTTCCAATCTGTACAAAGCTTTTGTAGGATCGGATGCCTCGCTTTTTGAAATTAATCCTTGCCTGAAGTCAGCGAATGATGAAATAATAGCCGTGGATACAAAAGTATCTATCGATGAAAATGCATTGTTCAGACATCCTGATTTGGAAGCTATGAGAGACAAGTCAGAAGAGGATCCGACGGAAGTTGAAGCAAAAGAATATGGACTTAATTATGTCAATCTTGATGGCAACGTAGGTTGCATGGTCAATGGTGCGGGACTGGCAATGGCGACGATGGACATTATAAAATTGAGCGGTGGTTCTCCAGCCAACTTCCTCGATGTAGGTGGTACAGCCGATGCACAACGAGTCGAACAAGCATTTCGAATAATCCTTCGGGATCCAGAGGTAAAAGCTATTTTGATTAATATTTTTGGCGGTATTGTACGATGTGACCGTGTAGCCCAGGGAGTTGTTGATGCCTATAAAAATATCGGCGACATAAAAATTCCTATCATTGTCAGGTTACAGGGAACCAACGCAGAAATTGCAAAAGAATTAATTGATAAAAGCGGACTTGAAGTCATGTCTGCAATACAATTACAAGAAGCAGCAGATATTGTAAAAAGTGTTTTGGGATAATTTCACCTGTAAAACAACCCGCATTTGGAATCGTATACTTTATTCCAACTTAATGAATATGTCAGGCGGGTAATCGCGTTAAATTTTCGCGAGCCTCTTTGGATCGAGGCTGAAATTGCACAAATTAAGGACAGCAGGGGCAATCAATACCTTGAACTGATCGAAAAAGAAGAAAACGGAGACCAGGTAATTGCTCAAATCAGCGCTGCCATCTGGTATCGGAACTATCAATTTATAAAAAAGAAATTGGGTGATCTTATCCACGACTTGCTTACAGAAGGAACGCAGGTAAGACTCAAATGTACCGTAGACTTTCACGAACGATATGGTATGAAACTCGTGGTTCAGGATATTGATCCCAATTACACCTTTGGAAAGCTAGAAATTAAGCGTCAGGAAATTATAAACCGACTAGAGACGGAAGGTTTGATGGAACTGAACAAGTCGTTGATATTACCCAACGTAATTCAAAAGATCGCAGTTATTTCCTCCGAAGGAGCAGCAGGGTACCAGGATTTCTTAAAACAACTTACTGAGAATACATACGGTTATACATTCAAAATTGATCTTTATAATTGTGCTGTACAAGGTGTAAAAGTTCAGACGGACACCTTAGCGGCGATACAAGAAATATTAAGTAAGAAGATACCTTATGATGTCGTAGCCATCATAAGGGGAGGTGGGTCAAAACTGGATCTTTCCGGTTATGACAATTACGACATAGCTAAAGATATTGCCTTGTCCGAAGTCCCATTTAT
>JAJCYJ010000903.1 GCA_029262975.1 Saprospiraceae bacterium | reverse complement strand
GTCCATCGATTATTGCTTTTTATTTAATTTATAAATATTTGCTTTGGATACAGTATTATATTTTAAGTCGGATTATTTCTTATCATAATGATATTTGTTTGTATAGGGCTGATAAAAGTCATTTATCTTCGAAGAGGGACTATTGAAATTATAAGCTGTCTATATCGTTGATGAATTAATAGATCAATAAGTGACCCATTTAGTTCTAATCATCATCTTTAAAAGATGGCTCAAATCAAAAAACAAACTGTACAATACGAGAATTCATTTTACCACATAACTTCATGAATAGAAATTAGTTTGATAATACAAATCAAGAACATGGTCATATCAATTCAAATTTATATACCATAATTTTAAATCATTAAGCTAACAGAACTATTTTATCAATTATTCAGGCGATTCAATTTTTAATATTGATGAGAGTCTAATAGGCATAGTCAATGGCCGCCCCAAAATTAAGTCCCCAAATGGTGTTATTAGAGGCTTGCGAAATTATAGAATGTAAAAAAGAACACAATTCGTGTCGCATTACTATTGTCATCTCGAGTGTCGAACCGATCACTTATTATTTCAGTGCCATCTGAATTTAAATATTTCTCATCCCGGGGTGCCTGCCAGTCCCATCAATCAGTTCCATCTTGCCTTTGAGTAAATTAGCCTAAGTCAAAACCACTGTGTCTGGCATGTATGTCCAATTCGATAAGGTGAACATCGGTTTCTCAATCTACCTGGTCTACTCCAATTAAGTTTGCTTTTTTCATTTCATGATAATTGAAATTTGGTAAGAAGTTTTGCAAAGAATGGTTAATCCACAAATTGATAGGCTAACTAAAAGACATTGTGTCATTGACAGATGATGTTGGCCGACATATTTCGTGTGATCCCACGTCTATAATGAAACATGCTCCCTAACTCCTCACTTTCTCTGCTATCGGCTTTTCATTTCCTTTTAAGCCTATTTCAATGATTACAAAATAGGCAACTATTAAAGAGGAAAGAATGAAATATCCTGCCATTACGATGCTACCTCCAGGAAACTGGTTATCCAGCCCAAACCAGCTTCCCATATTAAAAATTATAAATAGCCCAATGATAGATTTGGTCGCTTCCAACCACAGAGCATTCGGATCGCGGTCCATCAATGACGTATAGCTGTATACCATTAAATACAGAAATATGCCGTAAACAAAAATACCAGGGCTTCCTATGGCGCTCAATGTAAATAGTAAATGAGCAACCATCAACAGCAATACTAAAAATTGTGTCCACGACCAGATCTTCAACGCTGAAGAAGCCGGGGTATCGTACTTGTTAAATTGATAGGGGTCTGCCGATTGAACCGGATACTTTTCTTTTACATCTTCCGGTCGCCAGCCGGTTGGCATAAACCAGATGCTCAATTTATCCTGCCAATGCTCTGTGCGCCAGGCATCTCTAATTAACAACCATAAATGATTCAAATTTATCAAGATGGGATTCCAGGTTTTAACTTGACGGGTTACACCAAACACACATGGTTCTTCATCCAACTCTTCCTGGAAAGCACCAAACAATCTATCCCAAATGCAAAAGACGGGAGACAAGTTCTTATCCATATATATTTTATTGATAGCATGGTGAACCCGGTGCTGCGAAGGCGTAACGATGATATATTCAAGCCATCCCAACTTTCCAACATGAATGGTATGATACCACGCCTGGACAAATAAATGAAATGGTGTGACAATAGTTATGATTTTTGGAGGTACACCTAGTAAGGCTGCTGGCAACAAAAAGAAAACACTTATGTTAACAAACTTTGAAGCAGATTGTCGTAGGGCAGTTGCGATATTGAATTCTTCCCCAGAATGATGGATCACATGCCGATTCCAAAATATGTTGACATGGTGGGCTAACCGGTGATACCAATAAGTCGCAAAATCCAAGCCCAACAATGCCAATACATAAGCCAACCAATTTGTTTCCAGCTGAATCAAAGCCATATGTTCGAACATATAATTATAACCGAAAATAACTATGACCAAACCCAATACACTTTTGATAGCATTCGTCATTCCGGCACTTAGGCTGGAAATAGTATCCATAGCCCTAAAATTAAAATTGCCCTTGTAATAAGCATACATAGCCTCAATTACAATCAAGATCAATATGGCGCCAATGACCACCAATAAAACATTTGCTAATTCTTGCATGATCAGTGATATGGATTAATTATCGATGGGTAAATGTGTAATATCTTTCAAGCTGTGGCGCTAATATCGCAAATTCTGAGAGCTAATTTAATTCTATCCAATGGGTTCCACCTTCGGCGGACAGGTTTAACCCATTGCGCCTACTTTGAAACGAAATGAACACGGGTTGAAACGAAATGAACACGGGGTTGAAACCCCATGGATGAATAATTTCGGGATACGGGTTTTAATACATCCTGAGAAGTGTCTTCGCAGGCACGAATAATATATGACATGACTTTAATTGGGAAAGGGACATTACGAACAAAGGCCAACAGAGGTTAGAGTTGAATAACCCGTATAAATTGTGCCGTGTACTGCAAAACCAGTATTCGTAAAACACGCAGGAAAACACGCATCGGCGAATACAGAATGAGCCCCGGGTTTTGTACCGATTACCGTCCCTGTGTGACCACATGCCAGACTATTGCCAAATTTTACTCCTTCTACATTAGCTCCTGTAATAGCCCCCCCTTGCACATCCCGCGAGTTCATATAGAAGATGGTAGGCTTTTTCCATTGCTTTTTTATGTGGTGTTGTTCAAGAGATTTCACGAGCTATACTATTTTGTAACAATAAAGGTAATAAAATTAGATGTAAACCATCAAGAATAAATCCTATACATAATTGATGAAAATGGACAATGCATTAACAATGTTTTGATAAGAGGACCTACAATTGATCTGATTTAAAAAATTATTTGCTCTCTTTTGTTTTCTTAGGTCGATCATCAGATTTAGCGTGTAATAGCTATTTTGTACGACCATTTATTTGATTGATGTGTAATTGAAAATCTCTATCGAATAACTGAGTTGAATTACAACGATTATTGGTGGATTGGAATAGATTTACGATTAATCTTTCCTATTATCAAATTTTTATTTTCCGACGAAAGGCTTAAGAGTTTAAATCAGTCCGTCTCCAGAGAAACCCCATGGACGGATAATTTCGGCATGCGGGTTTTAATATGACTTTTTGTTCTATCCTATGGGTTCCACCTCCGGCGGAAAACCACATAGTATTATTTCCTCTAATGCTGCCATTAAAAATCTATCATTAGTAGCAATGTCTTTAGGCTCCTTGCATCAATCTCATTTATACTTTTCAATTAAGGCAGGTAATTCATTTTGCAAAAAATCTCTTTGCTGATCAAGGCCATTCGCTGTATCATGATTATGGGTGGTCACGATTACTAATTCGCTATCAGGTACAATAATTATAAATTGGCCTCCATATCCCATTCCATAGTTGATATCATGTCCATTTAAAATGGATTTATACCAACAGAATCCATGAGTTGAGTCTCTTAGACCCCACAAAGTAGCCGACTTCTCAGTTTCGTTGAATAGTTTATTGACCCAAGCTTTACTTAAGATGTATTTCCCATCTATTTCGCCATTGTTTTCTAGCAACTTACCGATGGCTAATAAATCTATAGGCCTTATACTAAGCCCTAAACCCGCCCCATCATAATATCCATCATTTCTCTTTTCCCATTGTACGGAGTCTATGAATAAGGCATCAAATAAATAATCATTTGCAAATTCTAAAGTTGACAAACCCGATGATCTGCTAATGATTACAGAGAGCAGATGAGTCGCGCCAGAATTATAATTATAGATTTCACCTGGATTGTTTTCTAATTTTTTATTTAGGACATATCCAATCGGATCATCACTTTTCAACCAGCCGGAATGCTCTCGAAATCCATTCCATTCAAGCCCTGAAGTTTGATTCAGTAAATCTTTAATAGTGATTTTTCTTTTCTCTACATCATCAATGTGTTCAAATTCAATTGGGAAATACTTCTCGATAGGTTCGTTTTCATTCAGTAGGAATTGATTGTCAATGGCAATTCCAACAAGTATACTTATGATTCCTTTGGTCAAGGACTGCACGTTTGAATAATCTTCCGGCGTTTTATGATTAAAATAATTTTCCGAAATCAGATGGTCATCTTTTGAAATTAGAAGTGAAAAAATACTATCTGCTGATGTTACTTGTCTGCAAGAAGGTATTAGACTGATTATAACAAGTCCGAGGAACAAAGCTTTTTTATACATGCTTTTTCAAGTCAATCATTTTCATAATATACGGGCTACTTACCTGGAATTGAGTTTTATTGAGGCATTAATAAATGGTTATAGGCCTATTCTGCCTAATTCTCATTCCTTAATCCGATTATACTTTCTTAGAATTTCAATTAACCTGTCTTCCGGGCATTCAAATAACTTATTACCATTGGCTCCAGTCATCGTTTCTGCCGCAATGAGCGCATTAATTATAGCTTCTTCAGTTGCATATACTGTCGCTTTATAGATAGGATCCAGATGCCACTTTGGTATAACACTCCAATTCATTTTTGTATACTCATCATTGACCGTAGGAGGACTCGTAGAAAATGCAAGAAATATATCTCCAGAACTATTTCCACTCGAAGTGCCTGTTCTTGCCATGCCTAAAGACACCATTTTTGCGACTTGTTTAAGGTAATTCGGTAATAAAGGGGCATCCGTACCAACAATGACAATTAAAGAACCATCAGCACGAGGGTCTTTAAAAATAGGTAGTAAGTCCTCAATCTCTCTGCCGACAGGAACGCCCGCAACCATGAGCTCTTCACGATCTCCAAAATTTGTTTGCGCCAGTACGCCAATAGTATAGATTGTGGAATCAATTATTATCTCTCTTGAGGAAGTACCTGTACCACCTTTAAAACCATATAACCACATCCCGGTTCCTCCGCCAACATTTCCTTCTTCCAGCACCCCACTCTTTGCACTATCCAACGCTTCAAAAACATGTTCTTTTTTGACATGAAATCCATAGATATCATTAAATCCCCCATCCCATGTTTCACCGACAACCGGAAGTCCGAAAGAAAAATCTTCCAATCGTCTATCTGAATACTTATTGAATTGCCACTCACCTATTGCATCATGGACGACACCTACACTATTTGTATTTGTGATGCCGATAGCAGTGCCTGGAAGAAATCCATAATCATTTATAAAATGTGATCCCGTCAATTCACCATCCCCATTTAACGAAAATATTCCGGCAGGTATGCGGGTCCTTTTCTTTCCACCGGGTAAAATCACAGTTACCCCTGTCCTCACCGGGCCTTTGCCTTCTTCTAAAATTCCTTCGCCTTCAATGAGCGTTTTGTATCCAACTTCAACACCGGGAACATCTGTTATATTATTGAACTTACCAGGAACACCTTCAAATGGTATGCCTAAATCTCGGGCTCTTTTGTTAGTTGCTTCCTGTGCACTTAAAATAGTACAACATAGGATGGAAGCTATAAGTATTACAGTCCTCATATGTTAAAATTATTATCATTTCAATTACAAAATTAAAACCCGGCTGCGGTAACCTCAGGAATAATAACTCACGCACCAAACCCCTTATTACTCTTAGTAAACTAACATGACCTTTTTCTAAATGACCATTTTCCAGAGCCATTCTCAGCGGCAGTAGATCAAACAAATGCCTTTCACAGCCCTTGTTCTATCAAAGATAGGGTTTCAAGTAACTAAGATAAAAACCTTTCTCCTTAACAACGGGAGAAGGTGGGAAATTTTTAAAAGGGATGCCTAACATCTCACGCTCTCCGACAATCATAATATGAAAAGATGACTCGTAGTTGCTCTTTGTGTTATTAGCGACTACTTTACTAATATCAAGGTCATTCACCTTTTATGGCATGTACCGGATTCATTAACGAGGCTATAAAAGATTGGCTACCTACAGTTAAGAGGGTGAATAAAAAAACAACTGTACAGGAAAAAAGAAACAACAGTGGGTTCAAATCTATATGATAGGCAAATGTTGAAAGCCACTGACTTATGAGTGTCCAGCTCACCGGAACGGATATTAAGATTCCTGTTGACACTAACCAAAAATATTTTTTAGAAATCAACATAATTATCTCGAAAGGTGAAGAACCTAAAACCTGCCGGATTCCAAATTCTGTTTTCCTTTTATCCAGCGAAAGTTTCAATAGTGCAAATAGTCCGAGCCACACAATCAGAATCGTAAATAGAGATGCAATATTTATTACCCTCCCCCATTGGGCTTCTTCTTCATACTGTGCTGCTACTTCCTCATCTACAAAATGATAAACAAATTCCTTGTCAGGGTTAACTTTCAGCCAGATATTTTCCAGCTCACTGATGATCCTTTTGGTATCGCCAGGCCTTACTCGTACAAGCAATTGATATAAATTTGGCGGCCAAACATAAGTAGACAACCCGGTAATTCCATCGGATATAGTCGATGCATCGAGTGCTATGATTAATGGTTCTATTTTATTGTGAAGAGAGCCAAAATGATAATCAGCACATACCCCGATAATTTTGTGATTATTGGAAAGGTTCTTTAAAGGGATTTGCTTCGATAGGGCATCTCCTTCCAAAAAAAATCTTTTAACCAGAGCCTCATTTACGATGATGGATGTAACATTTTGGGATCCCTCTGTTCTGAAACTTTCTCCCGCTGTTATGTCAATTTCCATTGTTTTGAAATAGGCAGCATCGACCTGGTTATAATATATATTTTCTTTTTGACCATCTTGTCGTGTAAATCCAAGTTCCGTCCAGGGTTCACGGCTACTATTCATGCTTGCACTTAAAAAAATAATATTTTCATTATGGATAGCCTCAGATTTGAATCTTTCCAGTAGCAACTTGCTCTTATCAATGGAAGAAGGACTACCCATTGAAATTTCGATCAATTGCTCCTTTTGAAATCCCAAATCTCTGTGATTGATATAGTTCATTTGTGCTTTGACGTGTACGGCACCGATTATCAGAATGAGCGCTATAGAAAATTGAAATACGATTAATACATTATTAAAACTGCTGTTTCCCTTGCCAGGCAGGACGATCCCTTTAAGTGCATCTGTAGTGTTATATTTAACGAGTATGATAGATTGTATCAATCCCGTAAGTATTGCAATTAAAACACCTATTGAAGAAAGAAATACCAATTCATTTAGCCCAATATTAAAAACAAAGGATCGACCTATCAAGGAAGAAAATAATGGATGTGTCAGGAATGAAAGTAACAATCCGAATAGTGTTGCTATTAAAACAACCATTAAGGCTTCAATGATGAGTTGAAACCTCAACTGGTTAACAAATGCACCGAGCGTCCTTCTCACACCCATCTCCCTGATTCGACTAATGGACTGACTTGCAGAGAGTGTTACGAAATTGACGGTAGTTACGATAAGGACAAGCATTCCAATAGCTAACATAATATATAAATGCTTTGGACTAATGAAGGTAGCGTTACCTAATACATGATCCTCCTGATGCATGCCACTAAGCCTTTGAAGGCCCAATATCAGTTTGGTTTTACTTTCAGGAATATATTTTTGAATGGCATCTGTCAACAACGATTCCAGATCTTTTTGTTCTTTTGACGCTGAAATGAAAATGTAATTTTCTACCAGACCATACCGATATGAGGCCATCATATCAGGGGAGGACGCATGTAGATAATTTGCAAAAGGTATAACCAGATCCAACTGAATACTTGACTTAGATTTTTTGGCATCAAATACGCCAGTAATAACAGTTTCCAATAACGAACCATTAATATCAATCTGAATGGTCGCTCCAATTGGATTATTTAGTCCAAAATATTTCGAAGCAATTTCTTCAGAAATGACAACAGAATTGAGATTGGAAAAAAGTTTAGTTCTATTTCCCCTGAGTATTGGAAAATTGAAAATATTAAAGAATGCACTATCTACAAAACTTATGGTCTCTTCATATGGTTGATGATCAACCCGTACGGTCGCACTACTACTACCCAGCCTAGTATATGCTGTAACTAAAGGAATTGCGGCTGCTAAATCTTTGGACAGCGGAACGGCGGTTACGGCACTTTGATCCTTTATACTACCAGTCGCACTGTCTGTTTTTTTATGATAGACACGGTATATGTTGTTTTTTTTGAAGTGAAACTTGTCAAATGATAATTCGTTTTGGATAAAAAGAAATGTTAGAAAAACGAATCCCAAGGCAATGGACAAGCCCACAAGATTAAAGACTGAATTTACCTTATGGCGAAATATATTTCTATAGGAAACTTTAATATGACTTTTTAATAATTTCATCCATGTAATTGAGTTGGACAATGATCAAAATTAAACAAAAAAAACAGGGCATTCCTTTGAATAGCCCTGTGATCTAAAGTCTCTAAACAAAGACGTCTAATTTTATTAATTCTTGGTTTTAATGTCTATTTGCTGGAAAGGAATATCGATATCATAAACTATAATTTACGATTCAACCAATCTTCACTTTCTTTTGCAATCTATTCTCTTGATATAGGTGACCTGGATTATCTATGTTCCTCCTTTCCGAAGGATTTCACTCTGCAGGAATCACTAATTTTTACCTTTTAACTTTCTCTTCTCCTCATGTAGTTCGCGCGCAAGTTTCTGGACTTCCATGGCTCTTGCATTTACTTCTTCATTAAGAATCTTCATCTTTCCTGACATTTTAACTTCCACAGTTTTCTGAATTTCGCGTATTTCTTTTTCAATTTGCCTCGCTTCACTGGTCCATATTTCATCATGTTCGGGACGATTATTTTGAATTCGTTGACTCACGACTTCCATCTCTTCTTGTATTTTTTTAAATTCCGGGTCATTCATCATTTCGCTATGCGCTTTGTGAAACCCTTCCATCTCTATTTCTAATTCTCGTTGTACTTTTTCCATCTTGAGTCGGGTTTCCTTCATGGCCGCTCTATTTTCTTCAGTATCTCCATCATCGGCTAACTCATCCAATTTATCCGATAATTCATCCATCGCATCTTCCATTTTATCTATCACCTCACTCTCCATTTTATCCTCCCAGGCCTCCATTTTAGATTCCATTTTATCTTCTAGCCGATCACTTAACTCCTCTAATCGATCCATATCTTCCTCATTAATGTTATCCTCTAAAGCTTCCATCCTTGGTTCTAATATTGCTTCTAATTGCTCGGATAATTCTTCCATTCTTTCAACTTCATCCTCTATTGATTCTTCCATCTCTTCGGCAAGAGCATCTGCCAAATCATCTAACTCATCAGATTTCATTTCTAACATTCTCTCTAATTCCCGTATCCTCTCATTGCTTGGTGTCGTATCTAACTCGACTTGAAGAATATTAATTTGATATAAATTAGATTGCGGCCATATCTTAGGAGTTGTATTGGTATAATTACCAGAATTGGCAGGATAAATAATTTGATTATTTTGTTCACTCGAGACGATCTCGTATGATCCGGTATAAGTAGTTATCGGATCCAATACATTTTCAGCAACAACTACATCTTGATTATAGTTTCTATTATTTTTCTTTTGCTCAACAAAGAAATTTTGATCTTTCTGATTTCTATTTAATTGTTGTCTTTTTTGATTCGGCTGGCTGACTATTGAGACAGTATTAGAATGAGCTATTGGGACAATGACTATATCTTCAGTCAATTTTTCTGTATTTGACTGAGGGGGAATAGCATTTTCATCCATATGTACATCAGATTGAAATGAAAATAAGACAAAGGCCATAAGGCTCAGGACGACAGTACTCATGATCGGTCTGTAATAGAGTTCTTCTTTTGAAATATTCAACATTCTTTTTACTCTCATTGTTAATTCTGATTTATTATTAATTAATGCAATGGAAGCAGCTGGATATTCATTAGAATGACAGGCTACTTTATACAATGCGCTCAAATAAGATTTATTATTAGCAATATTTTTTTGTACTTCATCATCACAACAATATTCACGATACCGATTTATTTGTTGTGAAAGCCACCATGTA
>JAJCYJ010000902.1 GCA_029262975.1 Saprospiraceae bacterium | reverse complement strand
CCCGGCATATCCGAATTTTCAATTTCTCCCTTGTCATTGATCAATCTAAGTGATACGCCTGGCAAGGGAACGCCAACATGACCCGGTCGCCGTTCTCCATTAAAAGGATTGGATAGTCCCATACCTATCTCTGTCATACCATATCTTTCCAGTAATGTGTGGCCTGAAATGTCTTTCCACTTTTCGAGCACACTGACTGGTAATGCTGCAGATCCTGAGACCATCAGACGGAATGAATGACAGGCCTTAGATAATGCTTGTTTTTTATTCGCATCTGAAGCTTCCCAGTATTGTATCAATTTATAATATATCGTGGGTACAGCCATAAAGACATTGATCCGACCATGAGATAGTTTTTCCCAGACAGTATGTACGTCAAATTTTGGGAGGAATTCACATTTTGCTCCACTCCATAGTGCACAACTCAACACATTGATGATGCCGTGAACATGATGGAGTGGCAGAATATTCAAAATATGATCTTCTGAACTCCACGACCATGCATTTACCAAAGTATCAATCTGATATCTGATATTCCCATGAGTGGTAACTACACCTTTGGGTTGACTTGTAGTCCCACTTGTATAAAGTATCATGGCTCGCCTGGATTCCTCAATTTCATCCGGAATCGCTCCTGTGTGACTGGAAATGTCTTCGTAAATTATAGTTTTTAGTTTTCTTTCTGAAATGAGTGGAGTTAGAAAATTGAGATATTTGCGTTCTATCACTATAGTGCTGCACCGGGTGTCTTCTATTACATATCGGATAGATTGAAGCGGATGCTGGATACATAGAGGCACGGCGATCCCACCAGCTCTCCAAATACCCCATTGAGTGGCAACATATTCAAAGGAAGGGTCTATCAGAAAGGCAATACGTTCTTCTTGAAGATCGGTATTCCCTTCTAATAAAGCCGATGCCAGAGCATGCGATTTTTGATGTAGCGTATCATATGAATAAGACGCTTGATTGGAAATAATGGCAACTCGATCTTTAAACTGCCTAGTTCGATTTAGATAGAAATTCATAATTAAGTTAAATAGTGTAGGCCAAAGAATTATAGTAGTTTCGGCTCAATCGACTGCATGCAAAATATGGAATCTTAATTTGTACAAGTACAAAAATGTCCAATTGTCAAAGATAACAGATATCTCCTGTCATCCGGTAAGCCAGAAGACGTGAAATGTCATCCCTTCTCCCTACTTTACCGGACTAAAAAATTATTGTAAAATGAAAGATATCATTGTCTCCTTTCTACTAATTTGTATCTGTGTTACGATTTATTCGTGCCACCAAATTGAAAAGGAGCCAGAAGATTCTTTTGTAATTGTCATCGGTGGTGGGCTTATGGGTAGCACTGTATCCTGGCACTTAGCTCAGGATGGAATGAATGTCTTGCTTTTAGAAAAGCAGGACTCTATCTATCAGACAGGATCGAGTTATGGTACCGCAAGAATCGCCAGAAGCAATAATCGTGGCAACGATATTTGGTCCTACATGCACAATTCGTCAGTTTCTGAGACGGCCAACCTGATCGCATTTCTCAATAAAAAATTCAATGCTCAAGATTTTAGCATTACTGATATTTATACCACTTCGCCTGTGTCGTATGTAGGCCGAAGCAGAATTTATAACCAACTTATGTCTTCTTTAGAAAGGCAAAATGTGGCATATAAAATTGCTACTGATTATGAAGAAGGCAAAAATCTTTTTGACGTCAATCTTCCAGATAGTGTTTTACTCCAAAAAGAATATAACAAACATAGCGGGACAATCAATCCAAATGTTCTTATTAAATATTTACATAAAGCATTGCAAGCTAGTAATGGTGTGGTGACCTATGGTAAGGAAGTGCTTTCAATAAAAAATGAAAAAGGAATTTATTATATCGAAACCATTGATGGTCAGGATAATATAGCAACATTTCAAACTAAAAATATAGTAGTGGCAGCCGGACCATATACCGGGCCATTATTGAAGGAAATAGCGCCTTATTTTGAAAAATTAATAGACCCACAAAGAGTGTTTTTAGCATTCTATTCGATAAATAAAGAATCGTATGAATCATTGAGCATAGCGGAAAAGCAAAAATTAAAAGATGCCTATCCCGTCATCAATAGTGCTAAAGGAACGAGGGATGGGAGTTTCTTTTCAATGATTGAGTATTATGACAAATACAAAATACCCGTAATAAAAATTGGTGGCCATTTTCAAAGAACCGAGATTGAAAACCTGGATGACGTATGGAAAAAAGAAATATCAAAAGCAGAAATGGAGTGGTCTTTAATTAGCACTTTAAATTATTTTGAAATACTTGGGTTGGATCTGGATGAAGATGATTTAATATATGATCACGGATATTCTTGTGTCTATTCATTAACTGAGACTGAAATCCCGCTGGTGACACCCATAATAGGAATCGACAACAAACCAGATACGTCATTTATCGTGATGGGTGGGATGTCCGGTGTCGGGGCGAAGGGAGCTATGACATATGGCAGGATAGCAGCTGATTATGTACTTGGAGTAGATAAAAATGAAGAAATGTACCAAACTGTAAAAGAGGCCTTTGGATTCCAGAGATTATTAAAAGATGTCAACGAGTAGTAATGGACAATTTAGTTGTTCCTTCTGGGAGGAGGAAATTTTCCTTCTTGTGGTCCAAACTTTTCTCTTAATTCCTGGGTAAATGAATTAAAGTAGGGTATTTGATCTTTTCCTAGGATAGATTTGAGCTTTAGGAAGTGCTCGAAATTTGAAGTATTCAAGTCAGAAGTAAGCGCTTCAATTTTGTGGAATATTTGATTTTTTCGCTCCTCATCTACATTATCATCCTGTAATAAATAAAAAAGCTCATCGTATGCTATAAAAATCAGGTGGTTAATGGACTCATTTTGAGCCATATGAGCAGCTCGCATTTCTTTAAACACAGCTTCCTGGTCCGGGTCCAATTGCAATCTTTCGACCATAACATCTGAGGCCCTGATATGCCCACCACGCCTATCATGATTAGAATTTAGTGGCTTGTTCAGATACATGAATATCATGAGCACCACATTGAGGATGAACAGTCCTGAACAAAGCAAAAGCAGTAGCGTAGATTTATTCATAAATTATAAGTTTTCCCAAATGATGGTGGAAAGACATTATATTCATCTATTATCTGCGCAAAATCATCTGTAGACAGTTGATTGGGTGACGACTGCTGACTATTGTATAACCAGATATTTGCCAGTAACAACGCAGTAAAAGAAGCCGCTATAGCAAGGGCTGTAAACATAGGCACCTTCGCTATGGAGGACGACCCGATACTGAGTTGGTTAATAAGGTTTAATTTGAATTCAGGACCTGGTTCACCTACGATTTTAACTCTTTCAAGACTCGATTCAATCTCTTTAAGCCACTGTGATTTATTTTTTCTCATTGATAAAAGTAATTATACACCTATAGACGACGTTTTCATGTGTTTTCCTTCGTCTCACGATCACATATCGTCATAAATCTCGGACAATTTAATCCTTAAGCTGTTTTTTGCCCTCTGTAATAGACTTTCTACAGCTTTGGTTTTTAGATTCATAATTGCTCCGGTCTCTTTTTGGGATCTTCCGTCAATTTTCATCAAAATGAGCACCGTCTTTTGTCGATCAGGAAGACTGTGTATTGCCCGATACAAGGCTTCCATCTGCTCTTGTGTCTCAAGTTGAATACCTGGATGATGCCATTCTATGGGCTCATATATTTCACCCTGCTCATCTTTATTGAATAGGGGTATGATATGTCCAAATCTTTTCTTTCGATTTTTATGTTTGATGAAATCCAAAGATTTATTTACAGCAATGCGATAAAGCCATGTTTTTAAGGATGATTTTTCTTTGAATTTTGAAATGTTGTTAATACAGGACATAAACACATCCTGGGTTAATTCTTCTGCGTCGGATGCATTAAATACATATGACATACACACGTTATATATATGATCTGAATAAAGCGATACAAGCAGTTTTATCTGTTTAGGTTTACGAAATTTTAAGCCTTGAATATTGATAGTCTCTTTTGGAGGCATACATCTTAAGAAGAAGGAATAAAGAAAAATGTACTCATTTCAAATGGAATATTTGACTAATCGAATAGTTCAAATAAACGTCGAACTATTTTTTTAAAGTGATACCTCATATTTTACTTACAAACCCTTAGAAATATCATGTGAAATCCATCGTTAGACTAAAGTGATAAATGAAATTGACTTGAAATATATAGGTGTTTTTGATTCCGGGGTAGGAGGACTGACAGTACTTCACAAAGCTTTAGAAATGATGCCCCATGAGCACTATTTGTACTATGCCGATAGCGCAAATGTGCCATATGGCTCACGGCCGGCAAAGGAAATTATTTCTTTGGTAGATGCAGCTGTCATGGATATGATGAAATATCCTCTTAAGGCGATTTTACTGGCTTGTAACACAGCTACGAGCGTTGCGGCGGGGCATTTAAGAAAGAAATATAATATTCCGATCATCGGGATGGAACCTGCGGTGAAACCAGCTATACTCAATGGTGATCCTCGGAAAGTTTTGGTTTTGGCTACGGACCTTACACTTAAGGAAGCAAAGTATAAAGATCTAATTCAATCACTTGATGCAGAAGATAAGGTGGACGCTATTCCGCTTCAAGAATTAGTAGATTATGCCGAAGAATTTGATTTTGACAGTCCGGGCTTACAAAGATATTTGCGGAGAGCATTCCTGAAGATTAATTGGAAAGACTACCATAGCGTTATCCTCGGATGTACGCACTTCATTTACTTTACCAAGATATTCACAAAATTTATTCCTCCACAAATTCATTTTGTCGATGGGAGACATGGTACCATCAAACATTTATATAATTCTGTTAATCGCAACCCTTTTGGTACTAATTCTCAAGTTAAATGTATGCTGTCAGGGATCGATGTGGCA
>JAJCYJ010000901.1 GCA_029262975.1 Saprospiraceae bacterium | reverse complement strand
TATAATTTCTTTCATGATTTCAGAGGTTCCACCATAAATTGGAATAACCCTGACATCACGATATATTCTACCTATGGGATATTCTTCCATAAAACCATAACCGCCAAACATTTGTAAGCATTGATATACGATATCATTGATTAGATCACCGGTTTTTAATTTTAACATCGAACATTCTTTGACTACATGTTCGCCCTTCGCCAACCGATAACTTGTCTGATACATAAATGATTGGTAAGCTGTAATCTCCGTTGCCATATCGGCAATTCTGTGTCTAAGTACTTGAAACTGATCAATTGTTTTTCCAAAAGCCTTTGCAAAAAGTATCCAATTAAGAATGCCCTAATGATACTGAACAAAATAGAATGGCTGTAGTCACGATGGAGAATAGTCATTTCACACTTGTCATATATAAGGTAGAGCGCCACATCAAGGTCAGAGACGGTGGCTGCGACAGGACCTATGACAACACCTTTATTGCCAATTTTCTTTTTTGCCCAAAATGACTTTGCCAATTGTAGCGTCCAATACAGCTTGAGTGACACTATCCAGAGTTGATTATTTACATTGTGAATTGTTAATTATAAAAGACGACTTTAGTTTTTAAAAAAAGTAGTTTAAAAGAAATTTCAAAACTCCCTTACATTCCTTTGAATATCAAAATTTCAGCTTTTTCTCTATCCTTTGCATGAGCCTCCACTAAAGATTCGAGCGACACGCGGATGGTGATAGATACTTTAATTCTCTTCATTTTTGATTACTACGTTTTGATAGCTATATGGAATTTCAATATTTTCAATATCAAATCTCTCTTTAATATTTTTTAGTAAATCACAATTCAAGACGAATCCATTTGCAGTGTCTTGTGCCCATGCCCAAGTTCGTAGATTGACAGAACTCGCCCCTAATCCTATCACTCTCACATTCACCGCTTCCTGTCCAGCATCAATTTCCTCTTCACTTCTGGGATCAACATGTAGCGGGTGCTTCAAGACCTCTTGTTTCATAATTTGTTGAGCTAAATTAATATCCGAGCCATATCCAATGCCAACATCAATAATTTTGCAAACACGCGTATCTCCAAGATGTAAATTGATCAGTACTTCATTGCTTATTACAGCATTCGGGACTACAATACGATTGTTCTCCAAATCTCTTATGACCGTGTGCCTCAATGTTATGTCCTCTACTGTTCCTGTTAAAGTATCTCTGAATTTGATCCGGTCATTTACTCGAAAGGGTTTGAATATTACTAAAAACAAACCACTTGTAATATTGCTTAAAGCCTGCTGAGAGGCTAATCCAGCAACAAGTGTAACAACTCCTGCTCCAGCAAGTAAAGTATGAGCTACTGTTTTCATATTGGGTAGGGTAAGTAAAGCCCACCCGATACCAACCAAGTAAATAATTCCGGTCAGGAAGTGGCGCACAAACTGATAGTTTGTTGGATCTGCATTCAGTTTCTTGATGTTGTTTTTTATATATCGACTGAAAAATAAATTGAACAACCATGAAAATCCGATGGTAAGTGCGACTATTATCGAGAATGTAAAAAGGGTTTGAAGATCTCCAAAAATAATTCTTGACATATTCTAATTAATTTTAGCTTTACTTGATAATATTTCATTCTTTTTATAAATAAACTCTAATAAAAAACAACAAAAGACTATTCCAAGAGCAATCAAAACACCAATTCTATCAGAACTATACTGTTGAGTTATAAGAGTTACTAATGCGATTATACACAAGCTAAAGCCAAGCAAAGGAAATATCTTTAATCCTTTTATTTTTTTTGATAATTTTAATCCCACAAGATTTACAATGGCAAAAATAATTAAGAACCCTACGCTGCCAGCGGTGGAAATACTTTGAAGATTGAGCGTGTTTGCGATAATCAAAGTTAAAATTGCAGTTATCATCAAACCAATAGGTTGATTCCAAAAGATACTGGTCAATTCGTGAGGCAATTCATCGTCTTCGGCTATTTCGAAACTGACTCTACTTCCGCCGTAAAGAGAGGCATTGATGGCTGAAAAAGTCGAAAGTAAAGCAGCAATGGTTATTATTGTAAATCCTATTTTACCAAGCATCGGCTTGGCAGCTTCTGCCAATACATAGTCCTGAGCAGTTGCAATTTGATTAAATGGCAAAGACCCTACTGTAATTGTTGCAATAACTATGTAAAGAATTATTACAAAAATAACTGAAATATAATAAGCTTTAGGGATATTCTTTTGAGGGTTAATAATATCAGGAGCGGCATTGGCGATCAATTCAAAACCTTCATAAGCAACAAATATGACCATGCCCCCTGTTATAAGTTTGGTTGGTGACTCCCAATTTTGAAATGATAGCTGATGAAGGTATTGATTCCCTAATAATCCGTAAGTCCCAATCGCGACGAATGCAAGTAAAATGATAAGCTTGATTAAAACTGCATAGGATTCAATTTTGCCAACTACTTTAATACTGTAATAATTAATCCCTGTGGCAACTATTATAATTGCACTCATATAAATGTGGGTGTCCGTAACATGGCTACTACTAAGCTTGAATAGGTTGGGGGCATAAGACCCAAAAGCAGAAGCATACAAGGACAACATAATAATATAACTGATCCAAAGTAAATTATTAACACTTCCGCTAAATATACCTTTCCCAAACCCTTGATTTATAAATTTCACGGTGCCACCTCTATCAGGAAAAGATAATGAAAGCTTGACATAGCTATAAGAGGTCAGAAGGGCGATAATTCCTGCAATTAAGAAAGCTATGGGAGTCCCTCCTTTTGCCAAAGAAACAGCAAGTCCTAAAACAGCAAATATTCCTCCCCCAACCATTCCTCCTATGCCAATTGAAACAGCTTCCTTTAATCCAAATTTTGAAGTCATTGTAGAATAATTTATTTTAAAATTCTTCACTCAATTGAAGTAACTTTGCTTTATGAAGCAAAGCCGCTTCATAGCCAATCTCAAAAATATCCTGAATATGATTGACATCCATTAATGAATGATCTTTCAATTTTTCAGGAACTATCATAATATCACAATGCGAAAATTTAGGGATAGAATGATGAGCGATTCCAATATGAAAAGCGCGTTCCATCACTTCATAGGAATGCTTAAAATCCTGTTTCTTTTTCATTTCTAACGGATTCACATAAACCCCTATTAATTGTTTACAAAATGGCAATAATGGTTTTACGGGAAAGTTATTTACTATGCCCCCATCGGCATACAATATGCCATTTACTTCCACGGGCGCAAACATTAAAGGTAATGCTGCAGAAGCCAACATACTTGGAATTAATGCGCCGGTATGCATGATTTCGCCTGTTCCTGTCTCCAAATTGGTAACTGCGAGAAATAGTTTTTTGGGTAGTGCTTCAAAACTATTCTCAGGAAAATATTTGTGAAATGCTGGATAGAATTTAGAGGGTTCTAAGATACCCGCTTTTCGAAAAGCATAATTCTTCCAACTCAACAATTTAGTATTATGAAAAAAATCCATTATTCCTTCTGAAGAATATCCTCCTGCATAGAGCGCTCCGACCAATGCTCCGGCACTTGTTCCTGCAATATAGGAAGGGCTAATGTTTAATTCTTCCAATAATCTAATTACTCCAATATGTGCTATTCCCCTAAATCCACCACCAGAGAGTACCAATCCTATTTCTTTTCTTTCCTTCATTGTTTAACTACATTTTAATTTGAATCATTCTTTTGTTGGTTCGTATGATTGGCATAATTAGCGATAACGAAAATAGTTGCCGTAAAAGCAACAATAATTTCAACGGCTACCAAGCCCTTAGTGTAAAGATTAGTAGGGGTTACGTCTCCAAAACCTGTTGTGCTGAAAGTCACAATACTAAAATAAAGACATTCAAAGAATTGCTCAACCTTAGTTTCTGAGAGTAAACCTGAAATTGAACCTGGCAATACATTATTGATACAATAATAATCAAGTCCAAAAGAAATGACAATCAAAAAAATATTCATACCCGTCAGCGTAAGAAAATGATTAAATGATTTATCCTGCATTCTGACTTTATAAATGTTTTTAAAGTTCGCTGCAGTAAAATAAAATGCCTTTACCATTCCTACTATGAGCAGTACAATCAGATTAAACCTATTTGATAGCTGTTCGTATTCATCCAATAAGAAAACACCAAAACCAAGAATCAATACGGCAATATGCTGAATCAAAAGACTGGTAAATTCTCTATTGTAGTATTTTCGAATATTAATATTGTTCAACGTTTGGTTTGATATCATCATTAGTGTTTTTTTTATCAACTTTATTTTCGAACTTATCCAAATCCGTTGTCAAGTCATCATCCAAAATTCTGTTTTTTTATAAATATATCCTGTGGATGACGTTTGTAAAATTTGATTTCCGCTACGAGTCGGAGGTAACATTTATTTTATTGTTTTAATCAAATACATGTAACAGTACATTAACTTCATCTGCATAGAGATCTTTGGAGTCGAGCAATAAAGCATTTCCCGGAATAACACTCAGTGCCGATACATTTATAATATCACCGGAGACTAGCTCCGTTGCCGAAATCTCAATTTCCTTTCCTTATCTGATGACTTTTGCTTTCGCTCTTCCAAGACTGTTTTTGCATAGGAGGTAAAATATTCGTGTTGGTGAATAAATATTAAATTCTCTTTCATCGAGCGCTGGACGGTATATTCTTTATTAAAAATCCGTTTAATTTCTTCCCTTAGTTGTAACTGTAAATGGTAGTATTCCCCAAGCGACAAATGATATAAGTCGGCATCCCAAATAATTTGCTGCAGTAAGTTTTGAGGTTGCTGAAGTAGGTGGGTGGCAACGATACAGGCTAGTACTTGTTCTGTTTTGCAAGTTGGATATCTTTCTTTTTCCAACCATGGCTTAGCCAACTTTTGGCTTTCTTCTTTATGCCCAATGTACTTGACAATACGACCACTGTTATGAAACCAGACTACGAGGAGCAACATCTCTTTTTATTTTTTTCCCAAATGCTGGTGTCTGACAATACCTCTTACTTCCCGAACCACATTTGTTGTATGATGGAAGTTTTTCGGTAAATAATCGGGAAATATATCGCCCCGTAAGAAATGTAATAGAATGATTAGCTCTTAACATGATTGGTCATTAGGCTTTTGTTTCTACCACTTTCAACAAGGCAGGAAATACAATCAACAACAACGGTAGTGCCAGCACCAAACCACCAATAACTGCTATAGCCAATGGCTGGTGCATTTGTGCCCCTGTGCCTGCGCCAATTGCAAGAGGAGCCAAGGCACAAATTGCTCCGATAACAGTCATTAAAAATGGGCGTAACCGTGTAGATATAGACATGACGATTGCCTTGCCCCTGAGGTTCGCTTTCCTATATTCATGATATTGAAAGTAATTGAATATCGCATTTTCCCCGATTATGCCGATAACCATAATAATACCTACATAGCTACCCACATTCAAAGGTGTCCCTGTAAAATAAAGGGCAGCGAAGCTCCCTGCTGATCCCAAAACGGCAAGC